>NZ_JCABYM010000125.1:0-15046 GCF_059499385.1 Limnoglobus sp.
TCTTGTTCCCTCCCCCCTTGGGGGGGAGGGTTAGGGAGGGGGGTAACCTCCCTTCCGCGGACGCGATCCTCACCGGGGTTGGGCAGCTCACCCCCCTCCCTAACCCCCCCCCCCAAGGGGGGAGGGAACAAGACACAATCCGTCGAGCCGCATCACGGCTCGGCACAACCCTGTATTGGAGACTTCCCATGCCGAAATCCGTCGCGGTCCTCGCCGAGCAAAAGTACGAGGAACTCGAACTCTGGTACCCCGTCTACCGGTTCCGCGAGGCCGGGCTGAAGGTCGTGATCGTCGGCCCGGAGGCGGGCAAGGTCTACCCGAGCAAGCTCGGCTACCCGGCGAAGGCGGACGCCGCCGCGGCCGACGTGACGGCGGCGCAGTTCGACGCGGTCGTGATCCCCGGCGGGTTCTGCCCGGACTACATCCGCCGCAGCGACGCGATGCTGAAGCTGGTCCGCGACGCCCACGCGCAAAAGAAGGTCCTCGCCGCGATCTGCCACGGCCCGTGGGTGCTCTGCTCGACGGACGCGCTCCGCGGCGGCCGGAAGGCGACCGGCTTTTACGCGATCAAGGACGACGTGGTGAACGCCGGGGCGACGTGGGTGGACGCGGAGGTGGTGGTGGACGGCCACGTCATCACGAGCCGCACGCCGGACGACCTGCCGGCGTTCGCGGCCGCGATCTTGGCGGCGGTGAAGGGCTGACCGATCACGTCCGCCGGACGAACGTGCGGATGAGCGTCCGGGCGGCCGTTCGCAGGTCGCGGGAAACGACCAGGGATTTCTTCACGTCCACCGGCGAAAGCACGTTCCGCCGGGCGAGCCGCGGGTGAACGTCCGGCCGGCAGGTGACGAAGTACAGCAGTTCGACGACGAGCAGCCCGACCGCCACGCCGGTGCACAGCGGCGACACGGCCCGCTCCGGCAGCTGCTCCAACAGCGAGGGGCCGGTCTCGAGGACGATCGGCTCGCGGTCCCGCCGCATGTACCGCCGCAGCGCCCGCGATGCTTCGCCCCGGAAATCGGGCCGCGGGCAGTCCGGCAGGGACACGGTTTCCGGCGGGACGTAGTCCCGGCTGCGCTCCAGCCGTGCCTGGAACTTCGCGTCGATCGGGGGCAGCGGGAACGTCGGCGTTTCGGGCACGGGACACCCCGCGGTCAGCGGCCGAGGAGGGGGACACTTTGATCGTACCCTTCCCGATTTCGATTTGCTACGCTCTCGCAATCCCGCTTCGCTTGGAACGGACATGAACGTCGTCGTCAAGTTTCACGGCTCGGCCGCGCCGTCAATTGTCGCGTGGCAACGGCGGCTACTCGCCCGACCACCACACGACCCCAACGTGTTCGCCGTCATGCGGGACACGATGGTTCAGGAGTTCCAACGCACGCACGGCCTGCCGCCGGGATGTGTACACATCGACGACCCGATCCAGCCGTACTACTCGTGGCGGTTTGCCGGCGACATCCGCGTTCACTTCGTTCGGAAGCCGGCGAGGATCGGCCGGGCCGTGACTGTCGTGGTCATCGGACTGACAGACCAGCCTCCCCCCTTGAAGAGGGATTCGACCTCCTCGTCGGACAAAACGTTATCGAGATCGAGGTCGATGAAGCCCTTCATCAAGGCCGTGCGGTGGGCGTCGTCGAGTTCAAAGAAGATTTGATCCGCCTTCGCACCCGGCGTTCCCGGTAGGACGACGTTCGCCAACCATTCGTCGTCCGGCGTGCGGACCGGGATAACGCCCGCATTGTTGTGCTTCACGGCCAAGTCGCGTAGCAACTCGCAAAGTACGGCGGCCCGAAACTCCTCGGGTAACGTGCTAACGAGTTGAGCCGGCGTGAGGGCGGGCGTGCTGTTGGGGCGAACCGGAACGGTCGGTACGACCACATCCGGTAGAACGGCGGTGTTCATGTCAACTCCTCACTCGCGTTCCCCTCATCCTATACCCATTTCCCCGCGCCGCGAATACCCTTTCCCCACGACCATTTCTCACTCCCCGAGACGCCGAAGATGCCGTCCTACTTCCCCGACGTGTCCGCCATCAAGTACGAAGGCCCGGACAGCACCAACCCGCTCGCGTTCCGCCACTACAACCCCACGGAGGTCGTGGACGGCAAGACGATGCAGGACCACTTCCGGTTCGGCGTCGCCTACTGGCACACCCTCTGCGGGACCGGCAGCGACCCGTTCGGCCCCGGCTGCGCCGTCCGCCCGTGGGACGACCAGGGCGGGTCGGAGGTCGAGGTCGCGCTCCGCCGCGTGGACGTGATGTTCGAGTTCGTCACCAAGCTCGGCGTACCGTTCTACTGCTTCCACGACCGCGACATCGCCCCGGAAGGCAAGACCCTCACCGAGACGAACAAGATTCTCGACACCGTCGTCGCGAAGCTGAAGGCGAAGCAGCAGGAGACGGGCGTGCAGCTCCTGTGGGGCACGGCGAACCTGTTCAGCAACCCGCGGTTCGTCCACGGCGCGTCCACCAGTTGCAACGCCGACGTGTTCGCGTTCTCGGCCGCGCAGGTCAAGAAGGCGATGGAGGTGACAAAGGAACTCGGCGGCGCGAACTACGTCTTCTGGGGCGGCCGCGAGGGCTACCACAACCTGTACAACACCGACCTGCGGCGGGAGTTCGACCACCTGGCGAAGTTCCTGCACCTGGCCGTCGAGTACAAGAAGAAGATCGGGTTCACCGGCCAGTTCCTGATCGAGCCGAAGCCGAAGGAGCCCACGACGCACCAGTACGACAGCGACGCGGCCGCGTGTACGGCGTTCCTGAAGACCTACGGCCTGGACAAGGACTTCAAGCTGAACCTGGAGACGAACCACGCGACGCTCGCCGGGCACACGATGTTCCACGAGATGACGTACGCGAGCAGCTACGGGATGCTCGGCAGCATCGACGCGAACCGCGGGGACGAGCTGATCGGGTGGGACACGGACCAGTTCCCGACGAACCTGTACACCACGACGCAAATGATGCTGGTGGTGCTGAACCAGAACGGCCTGGGCAGCGGCGGGTTCAACTTCGACGCGAAGGTCCGGCGGGAGAGCTTCGAGCCGGTGGACCTGTTCCACGCCCACGTCGGCGGGATGGACGCATTCGCCCACGGTCTGAAGATCGCCAGCGCCATCCGCAAGGACGGCGGCCTCGCGAAGTTCGTGAAGGAGCGGTACGCCTCGTGGGACAGTGGCATCGGCGCGGACGTGGAGAAGGGCGTGGCCGACTTCGAGGTGCTGGAGAAGTACATGCTGGCGAAGGGCGAGGCGGACAAGAACACGTCCGGCCGCCAGGAGATGCTGGAGAACTACATCAACCGGTTCATCAAGTAACCCGGCGGGCGGTCAATCCAATACGCCGTCGTCCTCCCGCTGGTCCGGCGGCACGTCGTCCTCCGGGTCCCGGACGGCGGCGTGCGCCAGCGGCTCGGCCCACCGGTCGCGGATCACGTCCTCCACTTCCGCCGCGGCCGGCCGGTCCGCGGCCGGGGCCGCGTACCCTTCGCCTTCCTGGGCCAGCGCGTGCTGGAGCAGGTCGTTGACCGTCGCCACGCCGGGCGGGAACGCGAACCGCACGACCGCCCGCCGGGCCAGGAGGGTCGTCCAGAACACGGCCAGGAACCCGACGATCGGGTAGACGAACAGCATCACCCCGGCGTTCAATTGTTCGCCCCACGGGAGCTTCAGGCCGGACCCCGTCCACGGCTTCATTTGGTCGGTCGTGATGATGATGAGCGCCGTGCCGCCGACCACGGCCCCGGCCGCGCCCGACAACAGCACCCACCGCGGCGTGTCCGTCCGCACCCGCGGAATCCACAGGGACGGGAAGTGCTGCTTGAACACGCCCCACGCCCGCCGACGACGGGTCTTCGGGAACAGGTCGTCCAGCCGGTCCGTGAGCTTGATCGCGTCCGGCGGTCGGTCGAGCGCCACGGCCAGCGCCTCGCGGAGCTGCCGGACGAGGCGGCGGCGGTTCGCGTTCGCCGGCGGGGCCAGGGCCGGGTCCGGGAAGAAGTTCAGCACCACCGCGGCGGCCGACGCCGGCGTGGGTGCGTCCGGCAGCGTGCGAATCGCCGTCGCCAGGCGGCCGATGCCGAACTCGTGCCCGAACCGCTCTTCCAAATATGCCTGGATCGCGTCCCAGTCCGGCCGCGCCGGCGGCACGGCGGGAACCGGCGGGGGCGGGTCCGGCCGGCCGACGGCCGCCAGCGCCGCCGCCAGGTCGTCGAGCGACCCGAGGAACACCGGTTGCTCCCGCAACCGCGCCACGACCCGCGCCCGCGCCGCCGGGTCCGGGACGAGCACCTTCAAGGGCGGCCCCTTCCGCGGCCGGAACCACGACAGGCCGTACTCCGTCCGCTGGAGTTCGTACCCCGTGGGCATGGCAAACGCGACGCGGAACGGCCCGCGGAACATCGACCACCACATCCACCGGGTGTGCGGCCGCGCGAGCAGCCGGCCGTCGCCCACGTCGAAGACGACGAACTCCTGCGACGCGAGCGCGCAGGCAGCCTGCGCCGTCACTTCGTACTCGACGACGTGCGTGCTCTGCATCGCCCGCCGCACCCGCGGCCGCTCCGTCAGGGCCTCGTAGACGGTCCCGATGAGGCCGAAGCCGAAGCTGACGTACATGAACCCGACGCCGGTGAGGATGCACGCGTTCGGCCGGCCGAACCAGGCGCACGCCCCGACCGCGAGGAGGAACAGGAACGAGAGGCCGGCCATGCGGAGGTTGATCCTGACGTTCCGCAGCCGGCCCTCCAGGGCGGCGAGGTCGTCGGCCGAGAGGGGCCGGGGCGTTTCGATAAGCATGGCGTGGCCGGGCAGGGGGTCGAGCCGCTGACTTCCGAAGTCCGGCTTCGACTTCGGAAGTCGATCACCGCGGGGGCGTTCGCGGCGTCTGCTATGCCGTGCTTCCCCGTTCGACTTCCGAAGTCGAAGCCGGACTTCGGAAGTCGGGCCGCGTTACCGAATCACGCCGTCCACGTCCAGGACGACGGCCGACGCGAGGTTGTTCCCGAAATTCTTGAAGTCCTTGAACGTCCAGACCACCTTCTTCTCGCGGGAGACCTCGATCAACTGCGGGTTCGCCTCCCCGGCGTGGCAGTTGCCGATGACGACGTTCCCGTTCGGCAGGACGTGCAGCGTCGTCACCCACGCGAGCGTGACGCCGGGCAGTTCCTTCTGATCGACCTGCCAGACGATCTCCTTCTTCGGGTTCACCTCGATCACGCGGTTGTTGTTCCCGCCGGCGACGAGCGTGTTCCCGTTCGGCAGCCGGACCGCGCCGAAGACTTCGACGCCGTGCCCCTCCGGGCCGTGGCCGTTGGACCGCGGCCGGCCGCCGAGGTCGAGCTTGTACTCCCACACGATCTTACCCATGTCGTCGTACTCGCGGACGGCCCCCTCCCCCTCCTGGCAGACGAGGTAGTTGCCGGTCGCCAGCTTCCGCACCATCCGCGTGTCCCGGTGGGCGTCCGGCTTCGACACCGTGAGGGGAACCGTCTTCACGATCTCCCCTTTCGGGCTGACCTCGACGATCCGCGTGTTGCCGGACTCCGCGACCATCGTGTTCCCGTCCGCGAGCCGTTGGAAGGCGTGAATCTCGATCCGGCCCTTGTACCCGTCCTTCGGCTTGGCCTGGTACGTCCAGACGATCTGCTTCTTCGGCGTGATCTCGATGACGCTCGTGTGCGAGTTGTGCGTGAGGATGTTCCCGTTCGGCAGCATGTGGAGGTCGTGAACGTCGTGCTTGTTGGCGAACTCCCATTCGACCTCGCCCTTGGCGTTGACGATGGCGAGCTTGCCGGTCCCGCGGTCGGCGGCGAGGACGCGGTGCGCGACCGGGTCGGCCGCGGCCGCGACGGCCGGGACGAGGAGCAGCAACAGGGAGAGGAGGCGCATGGCGTGAACCCCGGAGGAGGTAGTATGTGTCTGGTGGGGATTCTACTTCCCGAACGGAGGGCGGCCCACGATGAGCGACGAGGACGCGTTCCTGCGGAAGCTGCTGGAGAACCCGGCCGACGACACCGTGCGGCTGGTGTACGCCGACTGGCTGGACGAGCGAAGCGAGGCCGCGAAGGCCGAGTTCCTGCGACTGACGGCGGAAGAGCCGCGAATGAAGAAACGTCGGAAGTCGGTCGGCAAACGGTTGCAGATGTTGGCGGCGGAACTGGATAGGAAATGGCTCGCCGTGGTGAGCAAGCTCCTGATTGAAGTTTGTGAATCGGGTGGATCGACCGTCGGGTTCGGATGGAAGCGGAAGAGTTCCAACCCGACATACCTTTGCCCCAAAAAATGGGAACAACTCCGGCCCACAGACACGGTCGATGTGCGGTTCTGCACCGGTTGCCAAAGCGAAGTGTACTTCGCCGACACAATTGCGACTGCTCACTCTCATGCCGCAAGCGGTCGGTGCGTCGTGGTAAGCCTCGGAGTCGTTCGTTCCCGAGACGACTTGGTGCGGTGGGACGCGATGGGTCGTTTCGCGCCGGAGGTGTTGGATCGTGAGGAAGAGCGTCGGCGTCTCGGCGAGGTGTCGGCCGGCGACGACGATCCCGATTAGCCACGGCGCGGAGGCTTTGCGGAGCGGAGCGCGGTAGAATGACCGGCATCCCACGAAAGGCCGTCGCCATGCCGATCCACGACTGGACGCGCGTTGATGCCGGGACGTTCCACGACTTCCATCAGGATTGGTCCATCGAATTGCGCCGCGCCTTGAACCGGGGCGTGCTGCCGGCGGGATACTACGCCTTCGCGGATCAACGGGTGAGCGGGCCGGAGCCGGACGTGGTGACGATCCAAACTCGTCCGGTCACGCCGCAGGGCGGGCTGGCGGTCGCAGACGCACCGCCGAAGGTGCGACAAGTTGGGCAGGTTGAAACCGAGCGTGCGATCTACGCCCGGAAGGCAAACCGAATCGCCGTGCGGCATCGACTCGGCCGGGTCGTCGCGATCATCGAGATCGTCTCGCCCGGCAACAAGGACAGCCAGCACGCCATCCGGTCGTTCACGCACAAGGTCGCCGAGTTCGTGCGGGCCGGGATTCACGTCGCCGTGATCGACCTGTTCCCGCCCACCCCCCGCGACCCGGACGGCATCCACCAGGCCGTCTGGGACGAACTCGTCGGCGAGCCGTTCGAGCCGCGGCCGGAGGGGAAGCCGCTCACGGCCGCCGCCTACGACGCCGGTTACCCGCAGACGGCCTACGTCGAGCCGCTCGCCGTCGGCGACGAGTTGCCGCCACTGCCGCTGTTCCTCGAACCCGGCGTCTACGTGCCGATGCCACTGGAGCAATCGTACCGCACGTCCTGGGACAACACGCCGGAACCGATCCGCGAACTCGTGCAACCGCCGACGTGACCTCACGCCGCGGCCGTGCCGCGGACGGGGCCGACCATGTACGCCAGGATGCCGAGAATCTTGTCCACCTCCGCCAGCGAGTACTCCCGCAGGTCGAGCGTCACCTCCGTGCCGATCAGCTTCAGGAACTTCCACAGGCTGCCGGTCGTCATGCCGCCGTACACCACCGGCACGGCGTTCCGCTCCCGCTGGTTGAACCGCCACGCCCCGACCATGCTCGCGATGCACTGCCCGAGGCCGTCGTGCAGGTTGTCCCGCTTCGCCTCGAACAGCACCGCCACCGGCGAGACGATGTGCGGGACCTGCGGGGCGTTGCTAATCATGAAATCGACCACCCCCGTCAGCCCGGCCTCGGGGTCGGCGGCGAACTCGACGCCCGAATAGAGGCCGATCCGGGCATGGTAGCCGGACCACAATTCGGCGAGGACCGGCGCGACCATCCACTCGGACCGGGCTTTCTCCGTATTGATCGTGATCGCGATTCGGGACGTTCGAGCCAGCCAATCGCGGATGCGGGCGGTGTCGCGAATCGGCGGTGTTTCAGCAAACATCTCTTCGCTCGGCCGCAGGGTCAATCCGAGCCGCGCGATCACGTCCGGGAACTCGAAGTTGCTGAACGCCATGTCCGGCCTCCGTGGGGTGGCGATATTCTAACAGCCCCGCCTCCCCTTCGGGTACACTCATCCCATGCGGCTCTCCGACCTCGCCATCAAGAACCCCGTGTTCGCCGTCGTCCTCGCGGCGGCCCTGCTCGTCTTCGGCTCCCTCGCCTACCGCGACCTCGGCGTCAGCCAGTTCCCGGAACTCGACTTCCCCGTCGTCAGCATCACCACGTACTACGACTCCGCCTCCCCGGACATCCTCGACCACGACGTGACGGACGTGATCGAGGACGCCGTGTCGCAGGTCGAGGGGATCGACTACGTCTCGTCGCAGAGCACTTACGGCGTCAGCTCCGTCACCGTCTACTTCCGGCTCGACAAGAACGTGGACGTGTGCATGCAGGACGTGCGGAACGCCGTGTCCGCCGCGATGGACCGGCTGCCGACCGAGATCGACCCGCCGGTGATTTCCAAGCTGAACTTCAACAAGTTCCCGGTCATCTGGCTCGGCGTCCACGGCAAGAAGCCATTAAAAGTTCTCAACGACTTTGTGGACACGAAGCTGCGGCAGGAGGTGCAGACCATCAACGGCTGCGGCGGCATCATGTACGGCGGCCTCCGGCAGCGGACGATGCGCGTCTGGCTGGACCGCGACAAGCTCCGCAGCCGGAACCAGGACGCGCTCGACGCATTCCAGGCGATCCGCGACCAGCACGTCGAGCTGCCGGCCGGCTACCTCGACGGCAAGAAGCGGGAGTCGGACGTGCGGACGCTCGGCGAGGCGAAGGACGCCGGCGAGTTCGCCGACCTGACGATGATGAACGCCGGCAATCAGGTGGTGAAGCTGACGGAGTACGGCACGATTGAAGACGGCATGGCGGACAAGCGGAACTTCGCCCGGTACAACCGCGTACCGACCGTCGGCGTCGGCGTCATGCGGGCGACCGGCGCGAACGTCGTGCAGGTCTGCGAGGAGGTCAAGGCGAAGCTCCCGCTGCTCCAGAAGTTGGCGGCGCAGGAAGGGATCGAGGTCAGCGTCAGCACCGACTTCTCCTTGTTCATCAAGGACGACATCGAGGAAGTCAAAGAAGCCCTCGTCCTCGGCGTCATCCTGACGGCGCTCGTCACGTTCGTGTTCCTCGGCTCCGTCGGCACGACGCTGAACGTCTGCGTCGCGATCCCCACGTCGCTCATCGGCACGTTCATCGCCATCAAGGTGCTGGGGTTCACCGTCAACTTCATGACGCTGCTCGCGCTGTCGCTGTCCGTCGGCGTCGTCGTCGATGACGCGATCCTGGTGCTGGAGAACATCTACCGCCGGATGGAACTCGGCGAGAACCGAAGGAGCGCCGCCCTGAACGGGGCGCGCGAAATCAGCTTCGCGGCCGGGGCGGCGACGCTGTCCATTGTCGCCATCTTCCTGCCGGTCGCGTTCATGCAAGGGTCGATCGGCGCGTTCTTCTACCAGTTCGGCATCACCGTCACCGTGGCCGTGCTGCTATCGCTGGTCATCGCGCTGACCGTCACGCCGATGCTCTGCTCGCTGTTCCTCACGGTCGAACACAAGAACGCCCCGCCGCGGCCGCTGTACCGACAAATCCTCGGCTTCCCGGTCACGCTGTTGAAGTGGGTCATCGTCTGGCCGACGAACAAGCTGCTCGACCTGTGTTCGTTCGTCTACCTGCGGCTGTTGCGGTTCGCGCTCTGGTTCCCGTGGCCGTGGCTGGCGGTCGGGATGCTCGTCGCGGCCGCGGCCGGGCTGTTCGTCGTCGGCATCGACCGGCCGCTGCCGGCGTGGGCGAAGTCCGTCACCGGCGCGGACCGCGTCACCGTCCGGCCCATGGGTCGGGAACTCGTGCCGAGCGAGGACCAGAACCGGTTCGTGGTCAACATCGTCTGCCCGATCAGCATGAACATCGAGTACGTCGAGGAAGTCGTCGGCAAGGCGGAGACGGTGCTGGCGGAACTGAAGGACCCGGTGACGGGCGACGACCTGCTCGCGTCGATGTTCGCGACGATCTCGTTCCGCCCCGGCTCGCTGATTACGGAAGGCACGATCTTCGTCCGGCTCACCCCGGCGTCCGACCGCACGATGACGCAGGCCGACGTGATGGCCGAGGCGAGGAAACGACTCGGCGGCATCGCCGGGATGCGGCCGGTCGTGCTCGACCTCTCGACGCAGGGGTTCACGCCGACCCGCGGGTTCCCGGTTAACTTCGCCATCCAGGGGCCGGACTTCGACACCGTCACGAAGCTGTCCGAGCGCATCCGCCTCAAGATGATCGACAGCGGCGTGGTGACGGACGTGAACAGCGACTACCGGCCGGGGATGCAGGAGGTGCAGATCGTGCCGGACCGGGAGAAGGCGGCCGCCCGGAACGTGTCGATGCGGCGGCTGGCGTTCGTGCTCGCCGTCGGCACCGGCGGGTTCCGCGACGGCCGGTTCACCCCGCCCGCGATGGGGTCCACGTCCCGCCGGTACGACGTGCGGCTGCGCTACCTCGAAGACCAGCGGTCGGCCCCGGACGCGATCCTCGACGACTTCGTGAAGAACGAGGACGGCAAGCTCATCCCGCTGCGGGACGTGACGACGGTGAAGGTGATTTCGACGCTGCCGACGATCCACCGGTACAACCACCAGCGGAAGGTCGAGTTGACCGCGAACATGGCCCCCGGCGTCCCGCAGGGCGAGGCGATCAGCCGCAGCCTGGAGATCGCCGAGCAGTGCCGGGACGAAATGGGGCTGAACGAGAACTACCGGTTCGTGCCGCTCGGCAACGCATCCGCGATGGCGGCGACGATGTCGTCCATGTGGGGCTGCCTGGGGTTGGGGTTCGTGTTCGCGTACATGATCCTGGGCGTGCAGTTCAAGTCCTTCATCCACCCGTTCACGGTGCTGTTGGCCGTGCCGTTCGGCGTGACCGGGGCGCTGGCAACACTCTGGTGGTACGGCGACACGCTGAACATGATGAGCATGATCGGCCTGGTGCTCCTCGCGGGGCTGGTGAAGAAGAACTCGATCGTGCTGGTGGACTACGCGAACCAGATTCGGCGGCAGAAGGGTCTGTCGGCGGCGGCCGCGATGCTGGAGGCCGGCCGGGTGCGGCTGCGGCCGATCCTGATGACGTCGATCGCGACGATCGTGGGCGCGATCCCGCTGGCGGTCGGCGCGAGTTCCGGGTCCGAGACGCGGGCCCCGCTGGCGCGGAGCATCATCGGCGGCAGCATCCTGGCGACGGCCGTGACGCTGGTGGTGGTCCCGGTGTTCTACTGCGTGTTCGAGCGGTTCCTGGCGTGGCTAGGGCGGCAGGCGAATACCCCGTAGGTCGGTCGCGGCGCGGGCAACCACGAAGGCCGTGTCCCGGCAGGCGGGTTTTTACCCCGAAGGGGTAACACATGTCGGCCCAGGGCAACGCCCTGGGTACGCGTCCCACCTATCCCGCAAGCCCTGAAAGGGCGGAACATTCTTCCGCCCTTTCAGGGCTTATTGCATTGGGTGGCGGTCGTACCCAGGGCGGCGTCGCTGCGCTCCTTGCCCTGGGCTGACATGTGTAACCCCTTCGGGGTAAAGACCGGCCGACGACTGACAACGGTGTGTCACTTGGTCGGCCTCGGCTCGACCCGACCTACGGTTGCTTCTGGTTCGCCTTGTACAGGAACGCCAGGATCGCGGCGACGGCGCGGTAGAGCTGCGGCGGGATCTCCTGGTCGATGTTCAGCTTGCTCAGCACCGTGACGAGCGCCTTGTCCTCGCGGACCGGGACGCCGTTGGCGCGGGCGATGGCGAGCATCCGGTCGGCCGTCGCGCCGGCCCCCTTCGCCACGACCTTCGGCGCGGCGGCCTCGGCCGGGTCGTACTTCAGCGCGACGGCCCGCTTGCGGGGTTCGGCCATCGTCACACCCTCACATCGACAACAGATGTCGCGTCCGCCCGGCCGGTCCGCATCGCGCTCGCCTGCCGGCGGCGGCGGTCCGGCAGGTCGCTCGTCGGGCGAACGTCGAGCAGCACCTCGCTGAACCCGGTCGCCTTCAACTCCGATTCCAACTCGGTCAACTCCGGCCGCACGCGGTCGCGGGTGGCGGCGGCGTCGAGGTACAACACGGCCCGCAGTCGGTCGCCGTCGATGCCGGCGTCGAGGTACGTCTCGCCGAGTTCCGTCAGCGGGACGTGCATCAGCACCCGGAACCGCGACGGCTGATCCGGCGTGTCACTTCCGCCGCCGCCGTCGGGTTCGACGGCCATGTGGAGTGTCCGCCAGGTCGGGCCGTCCGGGAACGGGACGGGGACGACGAACGCCCCGGTCGATTGCTGGCCGAGGGCGTTCGCCGCCTGCTGGTACTCGATCCCGTCGAGCGTCGTGCGGGCGGCCACCAGTTGCGGGGCGGCCGACACGAGTTCCGTCAGCACGGCCTTCAGATCGCGGTTGAAGTTCACGGCTTCGCCGGCCGCGCGGCGGTCGAGTTTCGCCTCCAGGAATTGCCCGCCGTCCTTGACGAGGGCCGTCAGTTCCTCCGCGTTCGTCGGCCGCGGCGAGTCGGGAAGGATCGCGTTGAGGACGGCCTTCACCTTCGCGGCCTGCGGCTTGTCGGCGATCTCGCTCCGCAGCGCCGGCAGGCTCTCGCCGAGCGGCGGCGGCTTCTCCTGGCGGAGAATCTCGCCGACGGCTTCGAGCGTCGGGTCCGTCGTCACGGTCACCGGCGTGGTCGCGACGGCGGACACCGCCGGGGTTGGCCGGGCGAGTTCGAGCTGGCCGTTCGGCGACACGGACACCGTGAGCGCGTCCCCGACGGCGAGCGGCAGCCCGGTGCGGACGGTCAGTTGCTTGCCGGCGACGTTGAGGGTGGCCTCGTTGTTCTCCAGCTTCGTGACGACGGCCGCGAGCAGCGCCCCGATGGGCAGGCCGCTCACTTCGCCGGCGACGAGCCGCGCCACGGCCGGCTGCTGGGCCGCGAGGTTCGCGAGCGGGCTGCTGGTGGTCGGCAGGATTTGCATGATCGCAGTGTAACCGACGGCGGCGGGAAAATCTCGACGCACGGGAATATCGAACCCGCGGCCCGGCTCTTTGCAGAGAACTCATCCCCGAACCCGTGGCCGGTCTTCGGCCCCGGATGGGGCCGCGGACTGTAGCCACGGGTGAAACCCGTGGCAGGCACACGCGCGGTTTCTGCCCCGGAGGGGCGGCGGAAGGAAGCTCCCGCGTTCCACCGCCCCATCCGGGGCGGGAGTGGGATGCGCGTACCACGGGTTGCGCTGCGCTCCACCCGTGGCTACAGCCCGTCGCCCCTCCGGGGCAAGAGGAGGGACGCCGCGTGAACGACGACCTCGTGCCGCTGCAGCTGATGCACGCCTCCCGGCCGGGGCTGTGGATCGCGTCCGCGACGATCACCGTGCTCTTAACGATGTCCTTGGCCGGGCCGCTCGCCGCCCTCGGAAAGGCTATCGCCGAAGGAATCCTGCGTGGCGTATTCCTGCTCATCCCGGCCGCCGTCGGCCTGGGAATCGACCTGGGCTACGCCTGCGCCGCGGTGACGCTCTTCCTGGTGGCCTGTCTCGTCCTCATGATTGTGTCGCTGATCTGCTTGAGCTGGAATCGCGACGACTGACCCCCCTTCCACGGCTCGGCCCGTAGAATCGTTTAACTTCGCCCAGCTTCCCGACCGATACTCCCGACATGACGCCGACCGCTTACGGCCTCGACCTGCTGACGCACGCCATGACCGCCGCCGGGCTGCGGCACCGGGTCATCGCCAACAACATCGCCAACGTCAACACGCCGAACTTCAAGGCGCTCGAAGTCCGGTTCGAGGACGAACTCGCCAAGCACCTCGACGACCCGACGGCCGTGAAGCCGCAGGTCGTGGAGGCCGCCGGGCCGGAGCGGGTGGACGGCAACACCGTGGACCTCGACCGCGAGCTGAACGCCCTGACCAAGAACAGCCTGCTCTACCAGGCCGCCGCGACCGTCATGGCCACGCGGCTCGCCGCCCTGCGGTCGGCCGTTTCCGGTCGGTAAGCCGTGACTGGTGATTGGTGATTCGTGATTGGGAAAACCAGTACCAATCACCAATCACCAATCACGAGTCACCAATCACTGGTGACCTATGCCCTTCGACACCCTGTTCGCCGCCGGCAGCATCAGCGGGTCCGGCATGGCCGCCGAGCGGCTGCGGATGGAAGTCATCGCCAACAACATCGCCAACGCGAACTCCACCCGCGGGCCGGACGGCGACCCGTTCCGCCGGCAGGACGTGGTCTTCGCCGAGGTCCTCGGCCGCGAGGTCGGCGGCCAGAAGGCGCTCAAGGGCGTCGAGGTCGTGGACGTGGTGGACGACCCGGCCGAGTTCCCGCGGGTGTACCAGCCGAACCACCCGGACGCGGACGCCGAGGGGTACGTCCGGCTGCCGAACGTACAGCTGCCGATCGAGATGGTCAACCTGCTGACGGCCAGCCGCAGCTACGAGGCGAACCTGAAGGCGGCGCAGACGTTCCGCCAGATGAACGAGCAGGCGCTGACGCTGCTGCGAAGTTAAAACTTCTGATTCACCACAGAGTCACAGAGGACACAGAGAAAAGACGAGATGAAATCAATTCTTAAAAACTGATTTTGGGCTTTCTCCTCTTATCTCTGTGTCCTCTGTGACTCTGTGGTGAATCTTCTTAACTAACCGGCGTTGACCCCCCCTTGAGAGATCGGTATGGACCTGCCATCCGTAGGAAATCTCACCCCGCTCGCGCCGCTAACGCGGCCGACCGGGGCAACTAGCGAGACCAGCCCGGCCGGGGGGTTCGGCCAGGTACTCGGGTCGCTGCTGGCCGAGAACCAGCGGGCGAACGCCGCGGCCGACGCGGCCGTCGCCGCGCTCGTCACCGGCGAGGCGCAAGACCTTCACACGGTCTCGGCCGCCGTCGCGCAAGCGGACCTGTCGTTCCGGCTCATCCTGGAACTGCGGAACCGCCTGACCGAAGCCTTCCAGGAGGTTTCCCGGATGCAAGTGTAGTTGTTAGTTGGCAGTTGGTAGTTGGTAGTTGGCAGGAAAAATACCCACGGGTCGGCTGCCCACAACCCACGACCAACTGCCCACCAACA
>NZ_JCABYM010000125.1:15056-21542 GCF_059499385.1 Limnoglobus sp.
CCCCCCCGCCCTGGGGGGTCCCGTCCTCAATTTTTTTTTGTTGGTGGGTGTTTGGTGGTGGGTCGGCCCCACACCAACCCCCCCGCCCCCTCCCCCCAACTACCAACTACCAACTGCCAACTAACAACTGGGGGCACGGATGGAACCGCTGCAGCGGCTGCTGGCACAGCTCCGCACCTTCTGGACGGGCCTCGGCACGGCCCGGAAGGTCGCCCTCGTCGGCTTCACCGTCCTCGTGTTCGCCGCCCTGGCCGCGTTCGCCGTCCTGTCCACCGGCGCGGCGGCCGAGTACCGCCCGCTGTTTTCCAACCTGCAGCCGGAAGAAATCCAACCCATCATCACCCGCCTCCAGGCCGCGAACGTCCCGTACCGCCTCCCAGACACCGCGGACGGCGTCCTCGTCCCGACCACGCAGTACGCGCAGGCCCGCGTCCTCATCGCCGGGGACGCCACCCTCCCGCTCCGCGGCGGCAAGGGGTACGAAATCTTCGACGAAACCTCCCTCGGCTCCACCCCGTTCGTCCAACAGGTCAACCTGCAACGGGCGATCCAGACGGAACTCGGCCGGTTCATCGAGAAGCTCGAACCCGTGCAGTCGGCCCGCGTGCTGGTCGCGAAGCCGGAGTCGTCCCCGTTCATCCGCGACCAGCGGCCGCCGACGGCGAGCGTCGTGCTGACGCTCAAGCCCGGCGCGACGGTCAACGGCGCGACGGCGGCGAACATCGTCTCCCTCGTGGCCCGCAGCGTGGACGGGCTGAAGCCGGAGAACGTCACCGTCGTCGATTCGCAGGGCCGGCTGCTGTCCGACCCGCACGCCGCCGACCGGGACAGCCTGCCGGCGGCCCAACTCCAGTTCCGCACGGACTGGGAGCGGGAACTGGCGGCGAAGGCCGAGGACGTGCTGACGGCCACCCTCGGCCGCGGCCGGGCGGTCGTGAAGGTCAGCGCTGACATCAACTTCCAGAAGGTGAAGGAGCGGCAGGAAACGTTCCTCCCGGAAGGGAAAGTTCCGTCCGCGGAACGCAACTCGACCTCCTCCACGACCGGGACAGGGCGGGCCGGCGGCGTCGTCGGGGCGCGGAGCAACCTCCCGCCGGTCGGCGGCAGCCCCGTCACGCCGGCCGGCGGCGTGAGCACGTCGAAGGAAGAAGTCAACCACGCCGACTACAACGTGTCGCGGACGACGCGGGACGTGGAAGGGGACCGGGCCACGCTACAACGGCTGAACGTCGCGGCCGTCATCGACCTGTCGCCGCCGGAGGGCGGGGCCGGGCCGACGATGACGGTCGCCGAGGTCGAGGACCTCATCAAGAAGGCGGTCGGGTTCAACGCCGGCCGCGGCGACGAGATCAAGGTGACGAACGCCCGGCTCGGGTCGCCCGTCGCGGCCCCGGCGGCAGAGGGCGTCGAGGACGAGGCGGCGAAGTTCCAGCGGTTGCAGAACTACGTCTCCCTGGCCCGGAACATCAGCCTGGCCGTGGCCGTGGTGCTGGCGGTGGCGCTCGTGCCGCTGATCGCGCTGCGCCGCCGGCCGCGGCCGGAGCCGAAGCCGGCAGAACCGCCGCCCGGCCCGACGCCGGAGCAGCGGCGGGCGGAGCAGCTCGCTAAACTGAGGGAAATGGCGACGGCCGACCCCGGCCGCGTGGCCGAGGTGCTGACGATGCTCGCGGGCGGGAAGCCATAGTAGTAGGCACACTCCGTGTGCCGTCTCCTTCACGCTCCCAGCGAGTTCGTCCGGGTCGCCGCGAACGACAGCAGACGGCACACGGAGTGTGCCTACTACTATGAACACCCATGCCTGACGCGACCGGCGAACACCTGACGGCCGCCCTCCTGCGGGCGCTGCCGCCGGACCTGGCCGAGCAACTCCTCGGCCGCATGGGGCCGGCCGGCGACCGGCTGCGCGCCGCCGTCGCCGCCCCGGCCGTCCCGCCGCCGGAAGACCTGGACGCCGCCCTCGCCGAGTTCTTCGACCTACACCGCATCCTCGAGCGGGGGTACGTCAGCACCGCCGTCCCGGCCGGCGAGTACGGGCCGCTCGCCAAGCCGACCGAGGCCGAACCGCCGCCGCCCGAAGACCCGATCGAGTCGGTGAAGAAGCTGTCCATCGACCGGCTCGTCCGGGCGCTCGACGGCGAGCCGCCGTCGGCCGTCGCGCTCGTCCTCGGCCGGCTCGACCCGGCCCTCGCCGGGACCGTGCTGAAGGGCCTGCCGCCGGAGGTGCGGGCCGACATCGCCCTGCGGTACTCCCAGCCGGGGCCGCGGAACTTCGCCCTCGTCAACCAGATCGCGCGGGTCGTCGCCCAGAAGGGGAACACCCTCGCGGAGCAACCGGCCGACGCCGAGACGGACCGCATCGCCGACCTCGCGGCCATGCTCCGCGGGCTGCCCCGGCCGGAGCGGCTCGCCCTCCTCCAGAAGATCGAGGCGACCGACTTCGACCTCGCCGCCAAGCTCAAGGCGAAGCTGTTCCGATTCAGCGACCTGCTGAAGCTCGAAGACCGACCGCTGCAACAACTGCTCTCCCAGTTGAACCTGCGGTCCATCGCCACCGCCCTGAAGGGGGCCGACCCGGCGATTTCCGAGAAGATTCTGAAGAACATTTCCGCCCGGTCGCGGGAGCTGCTCAACGAGGAAGTCGAGATGCTCGGCAGCATCTCCGCCGCCCGCGTCCAGGAAGGCCAGGACGAAATCCTGACGCTGCTGCGGCAGTACGAAGAGGAAGGAAAAATCGTGCTGGAGGAGTAACGCCTCGCCGCACTAAAACGCCCGTTAGCGCGCCGTTTCCCCACCTTTCTGGCCCCGCGAAAACCGGTCCGCGATTCGGGGGAAAAATCCATGAAAAACCCGCGATAACGCTTTCATTCCTAGCGCCGGTACGCTACTAAGCTATCGCGTGAATCACCGTTTTTCTGCTCGCACTCGGTCATGGATGGCCTCGCCTTCGCCCAGAGCAGAAATTGCCCAACGGCCACAGGAACACCCGGAATGGGACGCCCGGACGTTAGCCCGAAGCTGTTCCGTGTGAATTTCACCGGACCCCTGACGAACGCGACCCGCGTTCCGCCGGACGCCCCGCTCCCTCCGTTTCGCCGCCCCACCGCCGCCGCCGCCACCGCCACGCCCCCCCCACCCCCGGCCGCCAACCTCTGGGACACGGCCGTCGGCCGGGAACTCGCCGCCGACCGCGAGACGATTCAAGTCGCCCTCAAGAACATCCAGTCCGCCGTCGCCGACCTCCGCGGCCAGCAGGCCGCGAACCTCGACGGGTTGCGGAACGCCGCCGTCGAGCTGTCGCTGACCATCGCCGCGCAACTGCTCCACCGCGAGGTGACGGCCGACGAGTTCCCGGTCGAGAACATGGTCCGCGACATGGCGGCGCAGCTCGTCGGCGACGACAAGATCACCGTCTGGCTGAACCCCGACGACCAGAAGCTGCTGGAGAAGCGCCTCGGCGGCCGGTCGCTGTTGCCGGACGCCGCCACGAAGGTGGTGGCGGACCCGACGCTCGCCCGGTGCGAGTGCCGGGTCGAGGGCGGCGACGGGGCGCTGTTGATGTCCGACCCGTCCCGGCAGTTGCAAGAAATCCGCGACGAACTATTGAGGAACTTGGCTAATGCCCGCAATGCTCGGCCTTGACATGCCCGGCTTGAGTTCGACCATCACGCAGACGCCGCTCTACCGGCAGGGCGGGCGGCTGAAGAGCGCCACCGGCCTGCTCACGAGCACCGTCATGGCGTCCGTCGGCGACCACTGCGCGATCCTGCCGAAGGTCGGCGACCCGATCCTGGCCGAGGTGATCGGGTTCGAGAACAACCTGGCGTACATGGTCCCGTTCGACCCGGTGGACAACCTCACGCCGGGGATGCCGGTGCTGCGGAAGGGCCGCGGGCTGACCGTCCCGACCGGCCCGCGGCTGCTCGGCCGGGTACTGGACGGCCTCGGCCGGCCGCTCGACGGCGGCGACGGGCTGAAGAACTGCCACTGGAAGCCGGTGAACCGCCCGGCCCCGGCCGCCCTGGACCGCGCCCGCATCCGCGAGCCGTTCGTCAGCGGCGTCCGGGCCATCGACAGCACGCTGACCCTCGGCCTCGGCCAGCGGGTCGGCATCTTCGCCGGGTCCGGCGTCGGCAAGAGCACGCTCCTCGGCGAGATCGCGAAGGGGGCGAACGCCGACGTGAACGTGATCGCCCTCATCGGCGAGCGGGGCCGCGAGGTCGCCCCGTTCCTCGAAGACTGCCTCGGGCCGGAAGGGCTGGCGAAGTCGATCATCGTCGTGGCGACGTGCGAGCAGACGCCGCTCATGCGGGTCCGGGCGACGCAGTCGGCCATCGCCATCGCCGACTACTTCCGGGACGACGGCGCGAACGTGCTGCTCATGATCGACAGCCTGACGCGGCTGGCGATCGCGCAGCGGGAACTCGGCCTGCTCCTCGGCGAGCCGCCGAGCGCCCGCGGGTACACGCCGAGCGTCTTCCAGGTGCTCGCGAACACCATCGAGCGACTGGGCAACGCCTCGGTCGGCGGGATCACGGCGCTGTTGACCGTGCTCGTGGACGGCGGCGACATGGACGAGCCGGTCGCGGACGCGGTCCGGTCGTTCGTGGACGGCCACATCGTCCTGGACCGCAAGATCGCGGAGCGGGGCATTTACCCGGCCATCGACGTGTCGAAGAGCATCAGCCGGATTCAGGGCGACGTGGTCCCGAAGGACCAGACGCTGGCGTCGCGGAAGCTGCGGTCGATCCTCGCGACCTACGCGGACGTGCAGGACCTGCTGCGGCTGGGCGCGTACCAGAAGGGGAGCGACCCGCAGACCGACAAGGCGATCGAGCTGATGCCGCGGGTGGAAAAATTCCTGAAGCAGGACATCGGCGAGCGGTCGAGCTTCGATCAAACAAGGGCGGGCCTGCTGGAACTGACGCGGGCGTGGAACTTCTGAGATAGTAGTAGGCACACTCCGTGTGCCGTCTCCTTTCTGCCGCGGAGACACGTTGGAACGCACTGCGGCCGGAAGGAGACGGCACACGGAGTGTGCCTACTACTATGTCACTCCGGCTTGACGCCACCCGCCCACCTTGACATAACCCCGCCCGCGGAGGGCATCGCCCGTGAAACGATTCGAGTTCTCGCTCGACCGGCTGCTCAAAGTGAAGAAGCAGCTCGAACGGCTCGCCGAGTTGGAGCAGGCCCGCGCCGCGAAGGTCGTGGCCGACGCCCGCGGTCGGGTGGACGGCCTGAAGTCCCGCCTCCTCCAGGTGTCGTCGGCCGTCCACTCGGCCGTCGGCCAGGGCGTGTCGCCGGGGCAGTGGGTCAACGCCTACGCGGTGTCCGAGCACCTCGGCCAACAGATCGAGGTAGCCGAACAGGCGGCGAAGGCCGCGGAGGCGAAGTTGGCGGCCGCCGCGCGGAACCGGACGGCGGTTTCCCAGGAAGTCGAGTCCCTGTCGTCGCTGCGTCAGCAACAATGGGAGAGGTGGCAGCAGGAGGCAGCCGCGAAGGTGCAGGAACAACTGGACGAGGTCACGCTGCGGCGGTGGATGGCCGCCCAGACCTCGACGGCCGGAGCGGCGTGAGCCATGAAGAACCTCGTCATCATCGGGCTGTCGTCCCTGTTGCTGTTCTCCGTGTCGGCCGGGCTGTCGATGTGGCTGAAGCAGTCGAAGGAGGAGGCCGCCCAGGCGGACGCGAAGAAGGACGCCGAGAAGGAGAAGAAGGTCGAGCCGAAGGCGGACGCGAAGGACGACCACGCGAAGCCCGCCGAGAAGAAGCCCGAGGCGAAGGACGACCACGGCAAGCCGGCGGAGAAGAAGGCCGACGACCACGGGGCGGCCGCGAAGAAGCCGGAGGAGCCGGCCGGCGACAAGGACCAGGTCGAGCGGTTGCGGCAGCAGCTGGCCATCGTCCAGCACGACATGAAGCTGCAGACCGAGGCGCTGAACAAGCTGACGAAGGACGTGCTGACGGAATCGAAGGCGGCGAAGACGCAGGCGGACGACGCCGAGACGCGGGCCGCGACGCTGAAGAAGGAGAAGGAAGCCGCCGAGAAGGCGGCCACGACCGTGGCCGAGAAGGCCGCCGCCGACGCGAAGAAGGTGAGCGCGCAAACCGAGGTCCTGGACCCGGTGGCCGTGGAGAAGATGGCCACGATGATGGAGAAGATGGACGCCGACGAAGCGGCGAAGTCGCTCCAGGGGCTGGCCGACAAGGGCAACATGGACGCGGCCGTGAAGGTACTGAACCGGATGAAGGACGCGAAGGCGGCCGCGGTCCTGACGGCCGTGAAGGACGACGACCTGCGGAACCAGTTCCTCACGAAACTGCTCGCGACCCGCCGGCCGATGAAGTAGCGCCCGACTTCCGAAGTCCGGCTTCGACTTCGGAAGTCGAACGGGCGGAGGGGCGGTCGCCGACACCGTGAAGGCTCCTGCGCGGGATCGACTTCCGAAGTCGAAGCCGGACTTCGGAAGTCTAGGTTTTTCCCCC
>NZ_JCABYM010000126.1:0-21006 GCF_059499385.1 Limnoglobus sp.
CGCTGGCCGCGGCGCCGGACCCGCGGGGCCGGCCGGGCGTCGCGGGCCCCGGGGGGGAGGCGGGCCCCGGGTCGGAAGGCGTTCTTGGCTTTGTTCCCTCCCCCCCAAGGGGGGAGGGAACAAGGCAAGAAACATTCGTGGCCCATTGCAAGGCGACGAGGATTCACCATGTCGGAACGATCAGCGAAGCTGCGGCTCGGCGGGTTCATGGCGACGGCCCTCGCGGGCCTTACCGGGCTGGCCGTGCTGTTCGGCGGCGCGCCGCGGCTATTCGACAACCGGGCGAAGTACACCGTCACGTTCGGTGAGGCCCCCGGCATCGCCCCCGGCACGCCGGTGCGGAAGTCCGGCGTCCGCGTCGGCGAGGTCACCGGCATGGAGCTCGACGAGGCGACCGGCCAGGTGAAGGTGTCCATCCGCGTGGACCCGAAGTACCTGCCGCGGCAGAACGAGGAAGCGACCATCTTTCGGGGGATCCTCAGCGGCGACACGTCGCTCGACTTCATCCCGAAGACGACGCCGGACGGCCAGCCGGTCGCGGCCCGCGGCGACCCGTACCCGGTGAACACCGAGATCGTCGGCCAGACGCCGATCAACCCGAACACGTTCGTCCGGCAGGCGTCCGGCGTGCTGCCGAGCGCGCAGGAGTCGATGGCCCGCATCCTCAACTCCGTGCAGCGGGTCGAGCAGGCCGTGCCGAAGGTCGAGCGGGCGTTCGACGAGGTCGCCGCCCTCGCCCGCAGCAGCCGGGAGTTCGTGCCGGAGCTGCGGCGGACGAACGAGAAGGTTCAGCTGCTGCTGTCGTTCAACGACGTGCCGAACGGCGATCCGAAGGCGAATGAGGGCGGCATCCGCACGACGCTTAACGAGTTGCGGGACTTCATCAAGACGGCGAAGCCGCTCGTCGAGGACATCCGGAAGGTCGTGAAGGACAACGAGGCCGACTTCAACGCGACGCTGAAGGCCGTGCGGAAGACGGCCGAGAGCGCCAACGACGTACTCAGCGACGAGAACCGCAAAGGCTTCGCGGCGACGCTCAAGAACCTGCAAACGGCCAGCGACGAGTTGACGAAGACGATCCGCGTCGTCGGCATCTTCCTCGACCAGGGCGAGCGGGTGCTGAAGGAGGCGAACGACCGGTGGCCGCAGATCGACAGCGTGCTGAAGGCGACGGAGGGGGCGGCGAAGGCAGCCGAAGGGACGTTCAAGGGGGCCGAGGGGGCGATCAAGAACATCGAGGCGGCGACGAAGCCGCTCGGCGAGAACTCCGGCGAACTCATCAAGAACATCAACGTCACGGCCGACCAGTTGGCGAAGACCCTGGCCGAGGTGCGGCAGACGCTCCAGGCCGTCAACCGCTCTGAGGGGACGTTGCAGAAGGTGATTACCGACCCGTCGCTGTACAACCAGTTGAACGACTCCGCGGTCGCGCTGACGCGGACGCTGATGCGGGCGGAGAAGGTCGCGGCCGACCTGCAGGTGTTCGCGGACAAGGTGGCCCGGCGGCCGGAAACGATCGGCGTCGGCGGGGCGCTGCGGCCGAGCGCCGGTCTGAAGGAGTCGCCGTCCGCGGTGAGTCCGGACCGGCCGCTGCCGCCGACCCCGGTGGGGCCGGTCGTCCCGGCGTACCGCCAGCCGCTGTTCCCGCGGACCGGCGACCTGCCGCCGAAGTGACACTATTCGTAGGGCGGGTCAAGGCTTTGCGCCGACCCGCCGTCGCCCCGTATGCCCCGGCGGGTCGGCGCAAAGCCTTGACCCGCCCTACAAGACCACGAGCCTACGGCTTCTCGAAGATGCTCGGCTCGAACACGGCCGGAACCTCGTACTCGATCTTCGTCCAGGACGTGAGCGCAACCGGGCCGACGCCGTAGTCGATCCGCGACGGAACGAGCACCCCGGCGACGACGACGGAATCCTGAATCGTCAGCGTCCGCCGCACCGGCTGGCCGTTCTCTCGCATCTCGTAGGACAGCCGGGCCACCCGGTTCGTCGTCGGGTCGATGTGGACGAGCATCGGCGGCTCGTCGCCGACCCACACGCGGAGGATCGTCTCCCCGCCGCCGGCCTTCCCGTCCTTCGCGACGGCGGCGACGAGTTTCTCGGAGGCCAGTGGGAACAGCACGGTCATCCGGTCGCCGTAGATTTCCGGCAACACCTGCTCCAGCGCGGCGGAGTCCAACGGAATCTTCGTCCCGCTGACCTGCGGTTGGAACCGCCACCCTTCCTTGCCGGTGACGGCGAACGTCTGCGGGACGTTCCCGTTCGCGGCGAGGGCGTAGGTCGTCCGGTAGTTCTCGCCCCCGATGTAAATCTCCATCGTGGCGTCCGACTTGCCGCCGTCCGGCAGCCGCCAATCGCCCTTCCGCTTGACGTGGACCTTCCGGAACTTCTCGACCAGCGACGGTTGGCTCTTGGTGTGGGCCATCAGCACGGCGTTCACGAGCGCCGCGGCCGCCGGGTCGGACTTCTCCGGCCTCGCCGCCGCGACCGGCGGCAGGTCTTCCGCGGCCGCCATCCGGTCGTCGATCGGCCGGGCCGTCTCCACCTTCGGTTCGCCGGGCGTACACCCCACCACGAACACCAGCAGCGCCGCGAGCAGCAGTCGAACGTCCATGTCGTCACCCCGGCAGTTTGTGGAGCAGGTTGACCATCTCGATGGCCGTCACGGCCGCCTCGAACCCCTTGTTCCCGGCCTTCGCCCCGGCCCGGTGGACGGCCTGTTCGAGCGTGTCGGTCGTCAGCACGCCGAAGATCACCGGCACGCCGCAGTTGAGCGACGCGGACGCGATGCCGTTGGCCGCGGCCCCGGCGACGTAGTCGAAGTGGGCCGTGTCGCCGCGGATGACGCACCCCAGGCAGATCACGGCCGCGTACTTCCCCGACTTGCCGAGCCGCTGCGCGACGAGCGGGATCTCGTAAGAACCTGGGACGCGGACGGTGTCGATGCGGTCGTCGGCGACGCCGTGCCGGCGGAGGGCGTCCACCGCCCCGGCGTGGAGCTGGTCCACGACGAACGCGTTGAACCGGGCCGCGACGAGCGCGAACCGGCCGGGCGGGGACGAGAAGTCGCCTTCGTAGAGCATGGGTCACTCGGGGCGGGTGGTCCGATGCTGTGGACTTATCACGCCGTTCGGCCGGTGACAATGGCTTTCATCGCTTCGGGGCAACCCGCCCAGGTGCGTTCGTAGGATTCTGCCAGTGGTGCGGGAACGTACACATCGGGTCGGAGAAAGATTGGCATCCCCGGTAAGGAATCCCCGACGGCAACCGGGTCGATGTAAGCGGCGACGGAGGAACCTGCGTTGTACGCGGCTAACGTCAGGGGCTTCTCGGGTGGCAACTCGAACGAATCCTCGATTCCGAAAGCCTCCCAAAGTATCGGATGTATTCCACACGGGTTGCTCGGCGCGGGTGGGAAGAGGTCGATCACTAGAACGTGAACGCCGGACCTTACGGTCGCGGTGAGTTGGTCGCAAATGGCTTGGAGTGTGCGGCCATCGAATTTGTTACCCGCCGTGACGATCTCGACGACCGCCACGGCACGACCGTACCCGGCGTGGATTGCAACTCGATTCGGCCGGCCGGCGTACACATCCCCTTCGGCTAGCCGGCCGGCGACGGGACGAGCGTTTGGCCTCTGCTCGATCAATGCCATGTGGCCTGGCGGTAAACCGCCCGCGTTCAAGGCGTCGCACATCCCGCCCATCCACATGTGGCGGAAGTGAAGATAGAGTTCGGCCGCGCGGGTCCAATCGTGGATCGGCATGGCCCGCTCCTCACGTCAGGTTCACGCTGCGGAGGAACTCCTCGTTCGTTTTGTACTTGCCGACCTGCTTCAGTAGCAACTCCATCGCCTCGACCGGGTGCATGTCGGACAGCACCTTGTGCAGAATGTGGACGAGCCGCAGTTCCTCGTCGGTGCGGAGCAGCTCCTCCTTCCGCGTGCCGGACTTGTTCACGTCCACGCACGGGTAGACGCGGCGGTCCATCAGCCGCCGGTCCAGGTGAATCTCCATGTTGCCCGTGCCCTTGAACTCTTCAAAGATCACGTCGTCCATCTTCGACCCGGTGTCCACGAGCGCCGTCGCGAGAATCGTTAAACTCCCCCCCTCGTCGAGGTTCCGGGCCGCGCCGAAGAACCGCTTCGGCTTCTGCAGCGCCGCCGCGTCCAGGCCACCGGAGAGAATTTTGCCGGACCCCTGCTCGACATTGTTGTACGCCCGGCCGAGGCGGGTGATGCTGTCCAGGAAGATGACCACGTCCATGCCGTACTCGACCAGCCGCCGGGCCTTCTCGATCACCATCTCGGCGACGACCTTGTGCCGGTCCGGCGGCTCGTCGAACGTCGAGGCGATCACCTCCACCTTCGGTCCCTTCACCGTCCGGCTCATCTCCGTCACTTCCTCCGGCCGCTCGTCGATGAGCAGGACGATGACGTAGCACTCCGGGTGGTTGGCGATGATCGAGTTCGCCATCTGTTGAAGCAGCACCGTCTTCCCGGTCCGCGGCGGCGCGACGATGAGGCCCCGCTGCCCCTTGCCGACCGGCGTGATGAGGTCGATGATCCGCATCGACATCTGGTCCGGCGTCGATTCGAGCTTCAGCCGCTCGTTCGGGTGCAACGGTGTCAGGTCGCCGAAGACGGCCTTCTGCGTCAGCAGCTCCGGGTCCTGGTAGTTGATCGCCTCGACGCGGAGCAGCGCGAAGTACCGCTCCGCTTCTTTCGGCGGACGGATTTGGCCGGACACGACCGACCCGGACCGCAGGCCGAACCGCCGAATCTGGCTCGGGCTGATGTAGATGTCGTCCGGGCACGGCAGGTAGTTGTAGTCCGGGCTGCGGAGGAACCCGAACCCGTCCGGCAGGACTTCGAGCGTCCCCTCGCCGAACATCAGGCCGTTCTGCTTTACCCGCTCCTTGAGGATGCGGAAGATGAGGTCCTGCTTCTTGAGGCCGACCCACTCCTCGCGGGGGATGCCGTCGTCCTTCGCGTTCTTCTGGAGCTGCGCCAGCGTCATCTGTTGCAGCTGCGTGATGAACGTGTTGCCCCGCTTGATCTCCTCGTAGCGGGTATTCGTCTCGGCGTCGAACCCCCGCTCGTTCGGCGGGACGACGACCGGCGTGGGCGTCGGCCGCGCGGCCGGGACGAGTTCCTCGACGATGCCCGCGCCGAACCCGCCGCCGTCGTCCTCGTCGGACCTCTTCCGCGGCCGCGGGGCGGGAGCCGGGCGGGTGATTTTCGGGTCCGATTTGGTGTCGGCCATCGTAGCCCCTCAGCGCGGTCAAAGTAAAAGACGTGATTCGGGCCGGGCGGTTTGCTAATCCAAGTTCCAGGCGGTCATCAACCTCGCGACCTGGGCCTCGAGTTCGGCCGGCGTCCCGGCGTTGTCGAGGACGGCGTCGGCGTACCGCTTCTTCTCGTCGGCCGGCATCTGGGCGGCCTCGCGGGCGGTCAGGTCGGCGGCCACCCACCCGCTGCGGGCCGCGAGCCGCTTCTGCCGCACGTCGCGGGGCGCATCGACGTAGATCAGCTTATCACAAACGCCCGTCCACCCGGCCTCAATCATCACGGCCGCGTCCAGGACGACGAACCGCGCGGCGGGGTCGGCCTGCGCGGCCTCGATCGCGGCCTCG
The DNA here is from genome assembly GCF_059499385.1 of Limnoglobus sp. Taxonomy (NCBI): domain Bacteria; kingdom Pseudomonadati; phylum Planctomycetota; class Planctomycetia; order Gemmatales; family Gemmataceae; genus Limnoglobus; species Limnoglobus sp. The sequence continues at coordinate 5,635 of NZ_JCABYM010000126.1, forward strand.
CACTTCCGGCGGATGTAGGGGAACACGATTGCTTCGAGGGCCTTGCGCTCGGCGGCGTCGGCGAACACGATTTCCGCGACCTTCCGGCGGTCCACGCGGCCGTCCGGCCGGAGGACGTGGCCCCACCGGGCGACGACCCGCTCGCGAACCTGGGGCTGTTCGAGGGCGTCGTGCCCGACGGCGTCCGCGTCCACGACCGCCCCGCCGCGGGCGGCGAGCTGCCGGCTCACGGTGCTCTTCCCTGCTCCGATGGCCCCGACGACGCCGATGATCGGTTTCCGGCTCACACGTCCTCCCCGTCGAGCCAGTTCGGGCCGGCCGACACGTCCACCCTTAGCGGCACGGTCAGCGTCATCGCCCCGGTCATCTCCGCCCGCACGGCCGCGGCCACCATCGCCACCTCGCCCGGCGGGGCCTCGAACACCAGTTCGTCGTGAACACTCAGCAGCATCTTCGCCTGCCACTTCTCCGCCCGCATCCGCCGGTAGAGCGCGAGCATCGCGAGCTTCATCAGGTCGGCGGCCGAGCCTTGAATCTCCATGTTGATCGCTTCCCGTTCGGCCCCGTTCCGCTGCTGGTACGTCGAGGTCGGGCGGATCGCCGTCGGGTCGAAGTGCCGCTTGCGGCCGAGGACGGTCGTGACGCACCCGGTCTGCCGGGCCGACGAGAGCAGGTTGTCCTGGTACGACAGCACCTTCGGGTAGCGGGCGAAGTAGTCGTCGATGAACTTCCCGGCCTCCGCGCGGTCGATGCCCAGCCGCACGGCCAGGCCCATCGAACTCATGCCGTAGAGGACGCCGAAGTTGACCGTCTTCGCCACCCGCCGCTGATCGTCCTTCACGTCCGCCTCGGGAACCTTGAAAATCTGGGCCGCGACGGCGGCGTGAACGTCCCGGTCCTCGGCGAACGCCGTGCGGAGGTTGTCGTCGCCGCAGAAGTGGGCGAGCAACCGCAGCTCGATCTGCGAGTAGTCGGCGGTCAGCAGCGTCCACCCGTCCGGCGGGATGAACGCGCGGCGAATCTGCCGCCCCTGGTCCGTGCGGGTCGGGATGTTCTGCAGGTTCGGCTCGGACGAACTCAGCCGCCCGGTGCTCGCCACCGTCTGGTTGAACGACGTGTGGACGCGGCCGGTCTTCGCGTTCACGAGTACGGGCAGGGCATCGACGTAGGTTCCCTTCAGCTTCGCGATCTGCCGGTGTTCCGTGATCCTCTTCGGCAGTTCGTGGCCGAGGGCCGCGAGGCGTTCGAGCGACTCCTGGTCCGTGCTCGGCTCGCCGGTCGTGTCGGTCCGCTTCTGGACCGGCAGCTTCATCTGGTCGAACAGGATTTCCCGCAATTGCTTCGGCGACGCGATGTTGAACGGCCGCCCGGCGAGGGCGTGAATCTGCTCCTCGATGCCGCGGAGTTGGCCCTCCATCTCCTTGCCGATCTTCTGGAGCAACGGCGTGTCGATGCGAACGCCCTGGTACTCCAGTTCCGCCAGCACGTCGATGAGTGGGATTTCCAGGTCGTCGTAGAGTTTGCGTAACCCGTTCTTGTCGAGCTGCTCTTCGAGCAGATTCACGAGGCGGATCGCGGCATCCGCGTCCTCGGCGGCGTAGGCGCACGCCTTCGCGGTCGGCACGTCGGCCATCGAGATTTGCTTCTTTCCCTTCCCGATCAGTTCCGTGATCGAGATGTTCTCGTGGCCGAAGTAATTGCGGGTCAAATCGTCGAGGTTGTGCGACCGCTCCCCGGCGTGCAACAAGTAGTGCGCGATCATCGAGTCGCCGACGATGCCGCGCAGCTCGATCCCGTTGGCGCGGAACACGAGCAGGTCGTACTTGATGTTCTGGTTGACCTTCCCGACCTTCGCGTCTTCGAGAATCGGCTTCAGGGCCGCGAGCGCCTTCGCAGGGTCGAGCTTCTCCTCGTCCTTCGGCCCCCGCACGGCGAGGTAGTACGCCTCTTCCGGCTGCCAGGAGATCGCGATGCCGACAATCTCTGCGAGGTGCGGGTCGAGGCTCGTCGTCTCCAGGTCGATGGCGAACCGCGGCTGCTTCTGGAGTTTTTTGAGGAAGCCCGCGAACGCCTTCTCGGTCGAAATCAGGTGGTACTCGCTCTTCCAGTTGTCGTCCTTCTTCGGCGGGGTCGGCGGGACCTCGCCGTCGTTTTCGATCTGGTCGAACAGGGACGCCCCGGCCCGCGGCAGAACGGGGGCGGACGCCTTCTTGCCCCGCGGGGCCTTCTTCGGCTTCGCCTCGCCGATGCTTTCGAGAATCTCCGCGTTCTTCTTCTGCCCGCTGCCGGTGAGCGTCGCCCGGACGCGGGCGGCGTACCCCTTGAAGTCGAACTGCTGGAACAGTTCGAGCAGCCGCTGGCCGTCCCAGTCGCGGCGACGCCAGCCGTCCCAGTCGAACGCGACCGGCACGTCCTTGCGGAGGGTGACGAGGTCCTTGCTCATCTTCAGGTTGCCGTTCGCGATGGCCGCCTTCAGGCTGTCGCGGACCTTCGGCCCGCCGACCTCGTCCGCGTGGGCGATCAGGTTGTCGAGCGTGCCGTATTGCTGCAGCCACTTCGTCGCCGTCTTCGCCCCGACGCCGGGGACGCCGGGGACGTTGTCCACGCTGTCCCCGACCAGCGCCTGGTAATCGACCACCTGTTCCGGGCGGACGCCCCAGTCGGCCATGAGGCCGACGGCGTCGAGCTGCTCCCCCTTCCGAAGGTTCATGATCTTGATCTTGTCGGACAGCAGCTGCCGGCAGTCCTTGTCCGCGGTGCAGAGGAACACCTCGTGCCCCCGCTCGGCGGCTTCCGTCGCGACCGTGGCGATCACGTCGTCCGCCTCGAAGCCGGGGTAGACGAGCGACGGGATGCGGAACCCTTCCAGCACCTGATAGATCAGCGGCTCCTGGGCGAGCAGGTCGTCCGGCGGCGGCGGGCGGTGGGCCTTGTAGTTCGCGTCCAGCCCGGACCGGAACGTCGGGTCGGCGTGGTCAAACACGGCGATGAGGTACTGCGCCCCGTGGTCGTACAGGTTCATGATCGCCCGCGTGACGCCGAACAGGGCGTTCGTCGGCCGGCCGTCTGGGGCGGTCATCGGCGGGATGCCGTGGAACATCTGGAAGATCAGCCCGTGGGCGTCCAGCAGGTAGACCCGTTCGGCGGCGGACGGCGGGGGGTCGGTCGGGGGCACGGCGGGGCCACGGGTTGGAGGGACAAATCGGCCCGGTTCGGCGGGTCGGCCGGGTGGGGACGGGATCGGAACCGGCGGGGCTGCCAACGAAGACGCAGATAGTGTGTTGAGAGTTTACGGAGCGTATGATGGGGGTGTCAAGGCTTCCCCACGGCCCGGACACAACCGGACATTCCGATTGACTCGCACCGCCCGCACAACCCACGCCGCGTCCGCAGACGCCGCCGCGATTCGGGTTGACGGGCCTCCCCTGGGGTTTAGACTCAAGTTTGAGCGCACCCCCAACGTCTCGCGGCCGGGCGGCGTCTGCACCGCCGGCCCGGTTCCCCGCCGAGGTACACCATGGCCAAGCCGTCCAACGAAGCGAAACTTCCCGTGATTATCGCCCTCGTCTTCTTCATCCTGGCGACGCTGGGCGTCGGGGTTTTCGCGTACACCCTCACCCAGGACGTGGCGAAGGCCAACGAGGACGCGAAGAAGGCCGCCGCCGACGCGGACGCCGCGAAGAAGACGCAGAAGGCCGCGCAGGAGGAGATGCTGCTCTACAAGGTCGCGATGGGCGTCCAGACGGCGGACGAGGCGGCGGCCGTGCAGTCCGGCCTGACCGACGCCGCCGGGTTCCGGGACAAGCACACGAAGCTGATGCAGGCGATCGGCGGGCGGGTGGCGAGCGCGAAGAACGAGGCGTCCAAGGCGGCCGGCGTCGGCGGGGCGATCAACCTCAACGCCGTGTCCGTCTACTCGTGGGACTGGCCGGCGAACCAGCAGAACCCGACCGTGCCGCGGGAGTCGATCATCGACGCCTCCGTCCGGAACGTGGCCCAGAGCGAGCTGGCGAAGCGGAAGAGCGACAACGAGCTGAAGGCGATGGAGGACGCGAAGAAGTCGCTCGAAGGGGTGATTAACCAACTGAACCTCGCGAAGGCCGAGTACGACAAGCTGAACAAGCTCTACCCGGACGAGGTCAAGGCGGAGGTCGCGAAGGCCATCGCCCAGTTCGACACGTTCAAGGCCGACTTCCAGAAGGTGTCCGGCGAGTACCGCAAGGAGAAGGACACGCTCAACGAGAACATCGTCAACCGGGACGTGCAGCTCAAGCGGCGGGACGCGGACCTGGACCGGTACAAGGGGGCCGTGGACAAGCTGAACGAGCAGCTGACCGACAGCATCGACCCGTTCCAGTACGACAAGCCGAAGGGCAAGGTCATCCGCCGGTACAGCGACAACCTCGTGGACGTGGACATCGGGTCGGCGGACAACCTCCGGGCCGGGCAGACGTTCAGCATCTTCCCGTCCGACACGCCGACCCGCGGGATGCAAGGGCGGATGCGGCGGGTGCTCGACGCGGACGGCAAGTACTACACCCGGCCGGTCCCGAAGGGGACGATCGAGGTCGTGGACGTGCTCGGGGCGAACCTGGCGCAGTGCCGGATCACGTCGGAAGACTCGCAGATCCGCGACCGGATTCTCGCCGGGGACCTGCTGTACAACGCGGTGTGGAACAAGGGGGCGTCCGAGCACATCGTGCTGTTCGGCATCTTCGACATCGACGGCGACGGCCGGGACGACGTGCAGACGATCGTGCAGTCGCTCCAGAAGGTCGGCGTCGCCGTGGACGGGTACTTCGACCTGACGACGCTCAAGTGGGTCGGCGAGATCACCAGCCAGACGACGTTCGCGGTGGAAGGGTACTACCCGTCCATCGGCATCGCGGACGGCAACCGGGACGGGAAGATCAAGATCCTGACCGCCCTGGCGGAGGCGAAGAAGCAGGCGAAGGAGAAGGGCCTCCGCATCCTGCGGCCGCGGGACTTCTTCCCGCGGATCGGGTACAACGCGAAGCTGGACATCACGGAGGAGGCGATCAACTCCGCGGCGACGTACTACCTCCGGGTCAGCGGCGCGGACACGGCCGCCCCGGCGACCCCGGCCGACGCACCGAAGCAGAACTAACTCGAACGCCGTGGTCGGCGGGCGGGCCACGGGGCCTTCCCGCCGACTTCGCACGTCCCGAGCGTCCCTCCGCGCTCGCGCCCCGTTTCCTTTTCTTCCCACGGGCCCGCGCCCATGACCCCGCCGCCGATCGAGGCCGTCGTCGAGACGGCCGTGTGCGCCGCCGACCTCGCCGCCGCCGAGGCGTTCTACGCCGGCGTCCTCGGCCTGCCGGTCGTCGGCCGCGAGGCGGGGCGGCACGTCTTCTTCCGCGTCGGCCCGGCGAACGTGTTCCTCGTCTTCGACCCGGCCGCGACGCTGCTGCCCGGCGTCCTCCCGCCGCACGGAACCAGCGGGGCCGCGCACTTCGCGATGGGCATCCCGGCCGACGCGCTCGATGCGTGGCGGGACCACCTGACCGCGAACGGCGTCGCGATCGAGAAGGAGTACGCGTGGCCGCTTGGCGGGCGGTCGCTGTACTTCCGCGACCCGGCCGGGAACCTCGGCGAACTCGTTACCCCCGGCGTCTGGGGCACGCCCGCCGGGTGGTGAACGCGGTTCGTATAACGAGAGCAGCCGACCCTCCCTCCCGAGGACCGCCGATGCGCTGGCTGCTCCCCTTCCTGCTCCTGGCGTCCCCGGCATTGGCCGCGGACAAGCCGAACGTGTTGTTCATCGCCGTGGACGACCTGAACCACTGGGTCGGCCACCTCGGGCGGAACAAGCAGGCCAAGACGCCGAACATCGACCGGCTGGCGAAGATGGGCGTGACGTTCACGCGGGCGTACTGCGCCGCCCCGGTGTGCAACCCGTCGCGGGCGGCGCTCATGTCCGGGCTGCGGCCGGGCAGCACCGGCGTGTACGACAACGGCCAGAACTGGCAGCCGGTCGTCCCGAAGGAACAGACTCTCACGACGCAGTTCCTGAACGCCGGGTACAACGTCTACGGCAGTGGGAAGATTTACCACGCGAACGCCCACCGCCCCGGCGAGTGGACCGACTACTTCGTCGGCGGCAAGGAGAAGGCCACGCCGCACCCCGACTCGAAGTCCGATGGCGTCGGCGGGATCAAGTTCCGGCCGCTGACCGACGACTCGAAGCTGCCGGACGAGGGCATCGTCGATTACGGCATCAAGCACCTCGGGATGAAGCACGAGAAGCCGTTCTTCCTGGCGGTCGGGCTGCACAAGCCGCACATGCCGTGGAACGTGCCGAAGAAGTATTACGACCTCTTCCCGCTCGACGGCATCGAGCTGCCGCCGACGCAGGCGAGCGACCTGAACGACGTGCCGAAGGGCGGGCTGAAGATGGCGAAGCCGGAGGGCGACCACGCGGCGATGGTGAAGTCCGGCCGGTGGAAGGAGGCGGTGCAGGGCTACCTCGCGGCCATCGCGTACTGCGACGCGCAAATCGGCCGGCTGCTCGACGCCTACGAGAAGTCGCCGGGCAAGGCGAACACCGTCATCGTGTTCTGGGGCGACCACGGCTGGCACCTCGGCGAGAAGGAACACTGGCGGAAGTTCGCGCTGTGGGAGGAGGCGACGCGGATGCCGTACATCTGGGTCGCCCCCGGCGTGACGCCGGCCGGCGGCGTGTGCGACCGCACCGTGGACCTGATGAGCGTCTACCCGACGCTGTGCGACCTCGCCGGGATCGCGCGGCCGAAGCACGTCGAGGGGGAAGTCCTCACGCCGCTACTCCGCGACCCGAAAGCGGCGTGGGAGAAGCCCGCGATCACGACGTTCCACAAGGACAACCACGGCCTGCGAACCGAGAAGTGGCGGTACATCCGGTACGCCGACGGCGGCGAGGAGTTGTACGACCACGACGCGGACCGGTACGAGTGGCGGAACCTCGCGGCCGACCCGAAGTTCGCGGACGTGAAGGCGGGGTTACAGAAGCTCTTGCCGACGGTGAACAAGCCCGAACTGCCGCGGGCGAAGGAGTGATCCGCGCTCAGCCCCGGAGGCCGATTCAAGAGTGTGGGGCAGCCCTACCTGGGACCGCGGGCGTCCCGCCCGCCACGGCCCCAGCCACTTGAGACGGGTTCCTGGGGCTTTGAAAGTGGGCGGGCGGGACGCCCGCGGTCCCGAGATTCGGAACCTGCTTCTGCGTTCGGCGGGTCGCTTTTCCGTGGGGCGAGTTTCCCGATGGCCCTGCTCCGCCGCTTCCTCGTCGTCCAACTGTTGCTGTTCTGGCAGGGCGGGTTCCTGTTCTACGCGGCCGTCGTCGTGCCGGTCGCCACCGAGCAATTCGGGGCGAAGGAACAGGGGTTCGTCACACAACGCGTCACCGTCTGGCTCAACCGCATCGGCTGGCTCGCGCTGGCCGTCTGCGCCTGGGACGTGCGGGCGAACCGCCGGTTCCGCCCCCCGCGGTGGCTCATCCTGCTCGTCGTCGCGGCCGTCCAGGCCGTCCTCGTGTTCTGGTTGCACGACCTGCTGAGTGCGCAACTCGACTTCGACGAACGCCGGTTCCGCACGCGGGACGGGTTCTATTCCCGGCATGCGTGGTATCTGATTCTCTCGACGATTCAATGGGTGCTGATGCTGGCGTTCGCCGCGCTGACGCTCGCGGCGTGGCGAACGGAAGACCGCTGGCTCATGCTGCGGCGGTGAGCGGCTCGCCCCGCGCCGCGATGACCGGCTTCGTGGCCCGCGCGGCCAACACGCGGCCGGCGAGCCGCTCCATCCAGCTGATCGGCAGCGGCCGCCAGAGGTGCGGCAGCTCCGACCGCCGCAGGTGGCGGTGGACGAGCGCGACGGTTTCAAACTGCCGGCACGCCCGCCGCAGTTCGCGGGCGGAAACCTTCGGCCCGGTGAGGAACGCCTCGGACGCGCGGTAGAGTTGGCGGTACGGCAACAGCCACTTCTGCCACCGGTCCACGTCGTACCACGCCGGGACGAGCGCGAACAGCTTCCCGCCCGGCTTCAGCACGCGGTACAGCTCCTCGACCACGGCCGGCACGTCCAACCCCGGCGCGTCGAGCGCGTTCAGGTACGCGAGGTCGAACCGGCCGCGGGCGAACGGCAGCTTCTTCGGCGTGTCGACAGGAACGAGCGTCGGGTCCAGCCCGCGGAACTCGAAGTTCCGGCGGATGGCGTCGGCCGCGTCCGCCGGCGTGACGGCCATCGTGACGTGCGTGTCGTGGCGGATGTATTGCAGGGCGTCCGTCCCGAGGCCGGGGCCGAGCATGACGAGCGACTCGTCCCGGTGGCGGCTGAACTCCAGCACCCGCGGCAGCCATTCCCCGGCCCGGCCGTACCGCTTCTGTTCGATCTCCTCGAACCACCCGCGGGACAGCGGCTCCAGGTCGCGGCCGCCGCCGCGGGCGACGGCCGGGCGGAGCAACTCGCGGGTCGCCAGGTCGCAGTACGACGGCGGGTCGGGGTCCGGGTTGAAGACGCGCAGCGGCGCAAGGTCCGGCAACATGACGAGCGACCGAGGGCGCAACGGGTGTCGAGCGTGGTCGGGGAATAGCGTGGGACGCGAGACGTGTCAACGGGAAATAATCGGCGTGCCCCGCGTCACCGGCTCGTCCGACTCGACCAACCCGTCGCGGACCTTCACCAACCGCGTCCCGTAGGCGGCGGCCGTCGGGTCGTGGGTGACCATCACCACGACGCGGCGGTCCGGCTCCGGCAGCGCGGCCAACAGCGACAGGATTTCGCCGCTCGTCGTCGTGTCCAGGTTGCCGGTCGGCTCGTCGCACAGCACGGCGTCCGGGTCCGCGACCAGCGCCCGTGCCACGGCCACCCGCTGCATCTCGCCGCCGGACAACTCGTCCGGGAAGTGTTCCGCCCGGTGGCTGAGAAGGACTTTCTCCAGCCGCTCGTTCGCACGTTTGAGCGCCGCCCGCCGGGGCGTGCCGGCGAGCATCAGCGGGAGGGCCACGTTCTCGGCGGCGGTGAGCGTCGGCAGCAGGTTGAACGCCTGGAACACGAACCCGATCCGCGTGCGGCGGAGCTGCGAGCGGAGGGAATCGGAAAGGGATTGCAGGTCCTGGCCGCGGAACACGGCCCGGCCGGTGGACGGCACGTCGAGCGCCCCCATGAGGTGCATGAGCGTGCTCTTGCCGGACCCGGACGGCCCCATGATCGCGACGAACTCACCGCCGCGGACGGTCACGGACACGCCGCGGACGGCGTCCACCACCCGGCGGCCCTGGGCGTAGGTCTTCGTCGCGGCGATCAGCTCGATCATGGGGCCATCATACCAGCCCCGACTTCCGAAGTCCGGCTTCGACTTCGGAAGTCGAACGTCGCAACAACTTCCGCGGGGTCGGCAACCGTCCCTCCCCGGATCGACTTCCGAAGTCGAAGCCGGACTTCGGAAGTCAGGTCTTACGCCGTGGCCGTCTTCTCGGTCAGCGTCGGCACCGCCGGCTCGGCCTTCGCGCCGCACGACGAGCAGCCGGAACTCTTGCACCCGGCCGACACCGCCGCGACGAGGCAGACGGCGAGGAACGATAAACGAAGTTTCAGGCTCATGGGCACGACTCCTTTCGTGGGAAGATGGGCAAGACATCATCGGCCGCCGCGACCGCGGGGCTTGACGAGTTCGTCGAAACAAGGTCGTCCCGGCTGGACAAACCTTACCGTCGCGGTAATCTTTTCCCGTCACTTCTCTTCCCCACGGGAACCGCATCATGGACCGTCGAGAACTGTTCGGGGCGATCGGCGTCGGCCTCACGGGCGCGGTGGCGTGCGGCCAGCACGGGCACGGCGAGAAGCCCGGCGGCGGGCCGCTCGGCCACCCGCACCTGCACTTCTGCGGCATCCACATGGCGAAGCAGAACCCGAAGCTGCAGTTCGTCACCCAGCACTACTGCGCGGCGCACACCGGCGGGCCGGACGGGGACGTGTTCCAGTGCGTGCTGTTCGACGGGACCGGCGGGAACGCGAAGCTGCTCGGCGTGGAGTACCTGATCTCGGACGCGGCGTATCGGAAGCTGCCGGACGCGGAGAAAAAATACTGGCACGCGCACACCTACGAGGTGCTCGGCGGCGGGCTGATCGCGCCGGGGATGAGCGAGAAGGACGAAACGGACTTCATGAAGGTCGTGATGACGACGTGGGGCAAGGCGTGGCACACGTGGCCGGACCCGACGACGGCCGTGCCGACGGGGGAGCCGCTGCTCATCTGGTCGCTGATGGCCGACGGGCAGGTGGACGAGAAGGTGTTGGCCGAGCGGGACAAGCAGTTCAAGGTGGACACGGCGAAGGTGCGGGCGGCGCGGGCGAAGGCCTTCGGGCTGGACGTGCCGAAGGTGTCGCCGCCGAAGGACGTGAACGCGATCGGCCGGCAGTGGACCGACGCCGGCGAGGACAAGCCGACGAAGTTGAGGTGAGCCGGAACGGTGGCGGTCGGTTTTATGGAACCCGGAGCGGAAGCGATGGGGTGTTGGTGCTCCACCCCATCGCTTCCGCTCCGGGTTCTACGGGTCTTGATTACACGAAACGGGCTGCGATATTCAATCCTCGTCCTCGTCCCGCCGGTCGCGCTTCTTGCGGCCCTTCCACGGCCGCGTGCAGATGAGCGTCCCCGGCTCGTCCCACACGACCTGGCAGCACACGTACTTCTGCGTCAGCCGCTTCTTCGGCAGGTGCTCGCGATAAATGTAGATGTGGGCCAGGTACACGTTCGGCCGGCCGCAGAACGCCTTCGGGACCTTGTCCCGCTTGCCGGCCACGTAAGTTTCATCGGTGACCAGGCCGGACACGAACTCCTCGTCGTCGTCGTCGCAATCGACGCCCTTGAGGTCCATGATGTCCTCGGCCAACTCCGTCATGAACGCCTCGTCGTTGGCCGTGTCCTCGTCCTTCGAGATGAGCACGAGCGCCGGGTAGTCGAGGACGCCTTCTTCAAACAGCGCGTTGTTCGCCTGGACGATCCAGCCGATGGTCGGGTCGCCGTGCCGCATGGTGTAGTCGCGGGCCTTCTTCTCGCTCATGTTGGCGATGACGATGACGATCACCGCCGCGACCGTCAGCCCGATGCAAACCCAGCCCCAGACCGGCATCAGGAACCCTCCGGGGAACGTAAGCCCTGACTTCCGAAGTCCGGCTTCGACTTCGGAAGTCGAGCGGGGCCAACACCGATGTGCGCGGGAGGAATGCCTCTGCGCGGGATCGACTTCCGAAGTCGAAGCCGGACTTCGGAAGTCAGACGCGCTACAGCGCCGCGACGACGGCGTCGCCCATGTCGGCGGTCGTCGCCCGGCCGCCGAGGTCCGGCGTCTTCACATTGCCGGCCTTCAGCACCTCCGCCACCGACTCGCGGATCATCTTCGCCGCCTTCGCCAGCCCCAGGTGGTCGAGCATCAGCCCGGCCGACAGGATCGCCGCCAGCGGGTTCGCGATCCCCTTCCCCGCGATGTCCGGGGCCGACCCGTGGACCGGCTCGAACATGCTCGGAAACTTCTTCGTCGGGTTCACGTTCGCGCTCGACGCCAGCCCGATGCTGCCGGTCACGGCCGCAGCCAGGTCGGTCAGGATGTCGCCGAACAGGTTGCTCGCGACGATCACGTCGAAGGTTTCGGGCTTCCGCACCAGGTCCATCGCCGCCGCGTCCACCAGCAAGGGCGCGGACTCCACGTCCGGGTAGTCCTTCCGCACGGCCGCGAACACGTCGTCCCACAGGCCCATGCTGAAGACCTGCGCGTTCGACTTCGTGATGCTCGTCAGCTTCTTCCGCCGCTTCCGGGCCGCCTCGAACGCCGCGCGGAGGATGCGCTCGCACCCCTTGCGGGTGAACACGCCGGTCTGCACCGCGATCTCCTGCTCCATCCCGACGTAGAGCTGCCCGCCGACGGGGGCGTACTCGCCCTCCGTGTTCTCGCGGTAGACGACGATGTCGATGGAGCCGGGGGCCTTCCCGGCGAGCGGGCAGGTGACGCCGTGGTACAGGTAGCTCGGCCGGAGGTTCACGAACTGGTCGAACTTCCGCCGCATCGGCAGGAGCAGGTCGTTGACCGTGATCTTGTCCGGCACGTCCGGGCTGCCGACCGCGCCGAACAGGATCGCCTCGTGTTGCGCCAGCACGTCCCACCCGTCGGCCGGCATCATCCGGCCGTGCTGCTTGTAGTAGTCGGTGGACCACGGGAGCTTGTTGAACGCGAGTTCGGCGCTGTCGAACTTGACGGCCGCCTTCTGCGCCGCCCGCATCGCGTGGTCGATGACCTCCGGCCCGATGCCGTCGCCGCCGATCACCGCGATCTTGTGAACCGCCATTGCAGTCGTCCTCTGTTGTCGGTATTCCGCCAGCTTGCCCGATCCGCGCATCCCGCAGGACGGTAACGGCCCGGTTCGGAACGAGAAGTGTCCCGCCCGGATTGCCTCACGTCGGCTGGACTTCCCGCGGGTGGACCGGCCAAAGTATGGGTGTGGGTGTCGCTCGGCTTGGTTTAGTTCCCCCGCGGGGTCGGTCAAGATGACGGTTCGCCGTCGAATCCTTTGCCTCGTCGCACTCGGCCTTCTGACCGGAACCGGGTCGGGCTGCCGCCTCTTCAACAAGGGCGGGTCGTCCGACGGCGGGTGGGCGCTGGGAACCCGCGACCCGCTGTTCGGCCGCGACCGCATCCCGGCGACGAACCTGCCGACCGGCCGTGAGAACGCCCGCGGTACGAAGGACCCGCTGCTCGTCACGCCGACCGCCGAGGGCGAGAAGCTGTCGAGCGACCTGCCGCCGGGCGGCGGCCGCAAGGAGCCGTTCCGCACCGGCCCGGAGACGACGGCCGCGGGCTTGGCGGGTGGAAGAAATGATCCACTGCTGGCGGTCCGCGCCGACGAGCCGGACGACCGCCGGCCGACGGGCAGCAGCACGGGCCGCGGCCCGGTGCTGTTGCAGCCCGGCCCCGGCGGCGCGGCGTTCGAGCAGACGGTCGGCGAGCTGCGGCGGTACGGCATCAAGGTCGGCGAGCCGGTTCGCGAGGGGAGCGACTTCGTCCTCCGGGGCGAGACGGAATCCGCCGCCGGCGTCCGCCGCCGGTACGAGGGGGCCGGCCCGACCGCGGCCGCGGCCGCGAGCGATTTGCTGGAACAAGTCCGAAGTGAAGGCCGGTAGGCTCGACCGCGGTTCCCATCCACGCCCGTCCGCAACCCGCCGGGCCGGGTTGAAAAAAGATTGGTTTGAACCTCATTCCGCCGTCATGAGAATTCCGTGAACGGCGGGAGTCTGTTGTTGCCCTGCCTCAACGCCTCCGGTATCTTGAGAAATGACGTAAGAGTCCCTCCGGACGGCGCGGTTTCCGTGCTAGTCTCCGATGAATTGGCCCGTGCCGCCTGGATGGCGGACGAAAACCCTCCACACGGGCGGGACCGACCTGAGCCACCAAACATTCCTGACATGACGTTTCGTTACCTCGCGCCGCCGACCGTACTGACCTCGCTCCTCGTCCTCGTCGCGAGCCTTTCCCCCGCGCGCCTCGCGGCCCCGGCCGCCGCCGCGGACCCGGCGGCCGACCCGAAGGCGTTCGAGACGAAGATCAAGCCGTTCCTCGCGACGTACTGCAACAGCTGCCACAACTCGGACAAGGCGGCCGGCGGTGTCGCGCTGGACCACTACCAGAACGAGGCCCACGCCAAGAAGGACGCGAAGACGTGGGAGACGGTCCTCGCGGTCGTGCAGAACGGCGAGATGCCCAAGAAGAAGAGCAAGCAGCCGACGAAGGAGGAGAAAGAGTTCTTCCTGGCGTGGATCGACACGGCCCTGACGAAGAAGGTCGATTGCACCGCCCCGAAGGACCCCGGCCGCGTCACCATCCGGCGGCTGAACCGGGCCGAGTACAACAACACGGTCCGCGACCTGTGCGGGGTGGACTTCAAGCCGGCCGAGAGCTTCCCGTCCGACGACGTGGGGTACGGGTTCGACAACATCGGCGACGTGCTGAGCGTCCAGCCGATCCTGATCGAGAAGTACATGGCCGCCGCGGACGCCATCCTCGACCAGGCGATCACGTCCCTCGACGGCGTGCGGCCGTCCAACCAGGTGTTCCGGCCGCAGCAGATTCAGGTCATCCCGCGGTCGGCGCGGATCCGCGAGAAGGACGAGAAGGGCCGCGAAATCCGCCGCATCGTGATGACCGAGGAAGGCTCCGCGTTTCTGGAGAAGTTCAACTTCCCGGCCGACGGCGAGTACGTCCTCCGCGTCCGGGCGTGGGGTGCGGCGGCCGGCGGCGAGGCCCCGAAACTGTCCGTCCGGCTCGACGGCAAGGAGGCGAAGGCGTTCGCCATCGACGCCGAGCAGGGGAAGGCCAAGACCTACGAGGCCCGGACGAAGGTGAAGGCGAGCGAGCAGCGGATCTCCGTCGCGTTCGTCAACCCGTTCACGGACAAGGAGTCGAAGAAAAGCCGGACCGCAGGGATCGAAACCATCGAAGTCGAGGGGCCGATCGGCGGCGGGAGCAAGCCGCTGCCGGACTCCACGAGACTGATCCTGACCGTCATCCCGAAGGAAGATTCGGAGAAGGCGAAGGCGGCCGAGGCGGTGCTGACGGCGTTCGCCCGCCGGGCGTTCCGCCGGCCGCCGACGGCCGACGAGGTGACGCGGCTGATGAAGCTGTTCGCCCTCGCCGACCAGCAGGGCGACCCGTTCGAGAAGGCGATCAAGCTGCCGCTGAAGGCGGTCCTCGTGTCGCCGCACTTCCTCTTCCGGATCGAGGAAGACCCGAAGAACCCGGCCGACGTGAAGCTGATTTCCGAGTTCGAGCTGGCGACCCGGCTGTCGTACTTCCTCTGGTCGTCGATGCCGGACGCGGAGCTGCTGACCCTCGCCGAGAAGGGCGAGCTGCGGAAGCCCGGCGTGCTGAAGGCCCAGGTCGAGCGGATGCTGAAGCACCCGAAGGGCGTGGCCCTGACGCAGAACTTCGCCGGCCAGTGGCTGATGCTCCGGAACATCCTGACGCTCGCCCCGGACCCCGCCACGTACAAGGGGTGGGACGAGCCGCTCCGGGCCGCGATCGTCCGCGAGACGGAACTGTTCTTCGAGCACGTGGTTAAAGAAGACAGGCCGGTGACGGAGTTCCTGGACGCGGACTACACGTTCCTGAACGACCGGCTGTCCTGGCACTACGGCGTGCCCGGCGTGAAAGGGTCAGACTTCCGCAAGGTAAAACTGCCGGACGCCCGCCGCGGCGGGCTAGTCACGCAGGCGAGCGTGCTGCTCGTGACCTCGAACCCGACGCGGACCTCGCCGGTGAAGCGGGGCAAGTGGGTGTACGAGAACATCCTCGGCCTGACCGCCCCGCCGGCCGCCCCGGACGTGCC
>NZ_JCABYM010000127.1:0-20642 GCF_059499385.1 Limnoglobus sp.
GCGGGGGGGGGGGGGCGGGGGGGCGGGGGGGGGGGGGGGGGGCGGGGGGCGGGGGGGCGGGGGCCCCCGCCCCCCCCCCCCCCCCCCCGGAGCTCCCTTCCCCCGACGCGATCCTCACCGGGCGGGGCAGGCGACCCCCCTCCCTAACCCTCCCCCCCAAGGGGGGAGGGAATAAATCCTCGAACCCCGACCGAGTGCTTTGTCGGTTCATTCGCGTGTTGAGCAACAGGATTTGACCGCGGACCGGCCGAACGCCCGGCCGACACCCGAGATCGGTAAGCAGCCGCTCGCTCCACGGCCCCGCGGCGAGGAGGACGCGGTCTGCGGTCACGGTTTCGCCCGAGGCGAGCCGCACGCCACGGACGCGGCCGTCTGTCGTGAGCCAGCCTTCGATGCCGTGGTTCGGTTGAAGTTCAACGCCGAAGCCCTGGCAGAGCGCGATCAAACCCCGAAGATGCCACGGGTTCCGAACCTGGGCCATGTCGGGAAGCAGGACGGGCGACGCCTCACTCCCGGCGACTGACGGTTCGACTTCGCCGAGGAGCTTCGGCGGCAGTTCTTCAAAAACGATCCCCTCGGCCCGCCACAGGTCCATCGCGTACCGGTCGTCGGCCGCCAGGAACTCGATCCCGCCGTTCACCCGGTAGCCGTTGTCGACGCCGGTGCGGTCGCGAAGCTCATCCGAGAATGCCGGTAGCTCGACCGAGCCAATGGCCCGCAGCTTGTCGATCGGCGTGGCCGCGCGGTCCGGGTTGCCCGGCGGGATGATTCCGGCCCCGGCCCACGACGCCTCCCGGCCGAACTCGCCGCGGTCGTGGACGGCCACCGTCGCCCCGGCGCGGCGCAACTCCACCGCGGCCGTCAGGCCGATGATGCCGCCGCCGATCACCAGAACGTCCGGGCCGCTCGCCATGAGGACGTTATACGACCCGCCGTCGCCGGACCGAACCCGGCGGCCGTATCATGCCTGTGTCCCGTTCCGCCGTGAACCTGCCGTCCGCGGGTCGTGTCCAGCCGGCATGACCGCGACCGAGATCGAACCGAAAATGGATTCCCACACGCTCGAACTCATGGAGTTCGACAAGGTCCGCGACTTGCTCGCCGGGTACGCCGCGTCGTCCCTCGGCCGCGACCTCGCCCGTCAGTTGGAGCCGACGACCGACGCGGACGCGATCCGCACGGAGTTGTCCCTCGTCACGGAGATGGTCGAGGCGCTTGTCGCGGGCCTCGCGCCGCCGTTCGGCGGGCTGCACGACGTTCGCCTACTGGCCCGCCGCGCCGCCATCGGCACGGCCCTCACCGCGGAACAGCTTCTCGAAGTTGCCGAGACGTTGAACGTCACCGGCGCGATGTACCGCTACCGGATGCGATTGACGGAAACCCTCACCGGCCTCATCGACCTGCTCAACGGCGTCGAGGACCAGGGGGCGGTGGCGAAGACCATCGGCGGGTGCATCGACGGCCGCGGCCACGTCCTCGACATGGCCAGCCGCGACCTCGGCGTCGTCCGGCAGAAGCTGTACGAGTTGGACGAGAAGGTGAAAGCCGAGGTCCGGCGGCTGCTCCGCGACCCGGAGTTGCGGAAGATTCTGAGCTACCCGAACGCCACGGTCAACGGCGACCATTACGTCCTGCCCGTCTCGGTCAACCACCGGCACAAGATTCAAGGCATCATCCACCGCGTCAGCGGCACGGGCGAGACCGTGTTCGTCGAGCCGGCGTCGATCGCGAAGCTGAGCGCCGAACGGGTCACGCTGAAGGCCGAGGAGGACCGTGAGGTCAAGCGCATCCTCCGGCGGCTGAGCCAGGAGGTCGGCCGGATCGCGAAGCCGCTCTGCTACTCGCTCGACGTGCTGGCGAAGCTCGACCTCGTGACGGCGAAGGCGAAGTTCAGCCGCGACTTTGACATGTACGCGCCGATCGTCAACGAGGACGGCAAACTCTGGCTCCGCAACGCCCGCCACCCACTCCTGGAGAACATCTTCCGTAACGAGAAGCGGCCCGACGGCGAACCCGCCCGCAAGGTCGTGCCCGTCGAGATGCGCCTCGGCCTCGGGTTCAACCTGCTCGTCATCACCGGGCCGAACACGGGCGGGAAGACGGTGACGCTGAAAACGACCGCCCTGCTCTGCCTGATGGCCCAGTGCGGGATGCACGTCCCGGCCGGCGAGGGGAGCACGGTCCCGGTGTTCAAGCAAATCCTGTCCGACATCGGCGACGAGCAGAGCCTGGAACAGTCGCTCAGCACGTTCAGCTCGCACGTCTCGCGGATCGCGAAAATCTTTGAAGTGGCGGACGACCGCAGCCTGATCTTGCTCGACGAACTCGGCGCGGGGACCGACCCGGTGGAGGGGGCCGCGCTCGGCCGGGCGATCCTCGACCAGCTCGACGCAGTCGGCGCGCGGGCCGTCGTGACGACGCACCTCGGCGACCTGAAGACGTATGCGTTCAACAACGAGCGGGCCGAGAACGGGGCCGTCGAGTTCGACACGGAGACGCTGCGGCCGACGTACAAGCTGCACATCGGCCAGTACGGGATGAGCAACGCCCTGAAGATCGCCCGGCGGCTGAAGCTGCCGAAGGAACTGCTTAAGCGGGCGCACCGCTACCTGAAGCGCCGCCGCGGGAAGATCGGCGAGTTAGCCCGCCTCCAGGAGTTACGGGCCGAGGCCGAGAAGGCGAAGGTGGACGCGCTCGCGGCCCAGCACGAGGCGAGCCGACAGAAGGCGGAGTACGAGCGGAAGGCGGCGGCCGTCGAGCGGGAGCAGCAGCAGGCGGCGGAGATGAACGAGAAGCGCGAACGGCTGAAGCAGAACGACCGCGTTCACGTTTCTCGGTTCGACGCGGTCGGCAAGGTGGTGCGGGTGGACGCCAAGAAGCAGGTCATCACCGTCAGCCTCGGCCTCGGTCAGTGGGAAGTCCCGTTCGACGAGGTGACGCCGGTGGACGGGTGATTCAGGCCGAGCCAGTCGGGTTTCACTTTCGCGAGGTACGCGAGCAGCACGCCGGTCCCGACGCTCTCGACGGCGATAACGGGGACGTGCCAGACAAGCACTGTGATCGCGGCCGCGGGGCCGCCCTCGTCTTTCATTCCGAGCCAAACGACGAGAGCGTTGAGCGAGACGGTCGCCGTACTCGCGAGGAAGCCGAGGAGGACGCCAAGGGGGAACGCTCGCGCCGGGCGGGCGGCGACGGTCCCGCGGAACAGGCAAAACAGCAGGTGGCACGCGAGCGCGGGCAGGCCCATTACGGCGGTGTTAACGCCGAGCGTCGTAAGCCCGCCGTGCGCGAACAGGAACGCCTGGAACGTCAGCGCGACGAGCATCGCGATGCCGACGAACCGGCCGAGCAGGATGCCCGCGACGGCGTTGAGCAACAAGTGAACCTTCCCGAAGCCGACGGGCAGGTGCAGCAGCGACGCGACGAAGAGCGCGGCCGTGAGGAGGCCGATACGCGAGACTTGATCCTCGTGGATGCGTGCGAGGCCGAGGAGGACGAGCAGGCCGGCAAGGGCCGCGCCGCCGAGGAGCCATTCGTTCGAGACAAATCCGTCGGGCAGGTGAACGGCAAACAACATCGGTGCGTCACGCGAAAGGACCATGGGCCGCGGTTCGACCCACGGTCCCGTTATATCACTCCGGCTTCGTCGCCGTCCGCACGCCGTCGGCGACGAACTGCAACCCGAGTTCGTGCCGCGTCCCGGCGTTGACGAGCTTCACCAGCACCGGCGACCAGCCCTGCGGCAGCTCGACCTCGACCTTCGCCTCCGTCATCGGCGACTTCTCGGCCGTCCGCTCCAGCACCATCTGCTTCGCGACCCACAGCCGCAGCGGGTCGTCCGACCGCACCACGGCGGACACCTTCTGTTTCTTCGGCGAGTACACGTAGGTCATCGCGTAGGTGGCCGTCGGCTTCGCCGGCAGCATCGGCTTCAGCGACAAGAGGCCGGTCGGCTCGACCGGCTTCACTTGCCACGCCTTCGGGTCCGGGTTGCCCTCGACGCTCGACGCCTTCTTCAAGTCCGGGTCGAACCCGGTGGCGACGGCGAACTCGAACACCATCCCGCGGAGCGACTCCTGTGCGGCCTTGTTCTTGAGGAACGCGACGAGGTCGATGAACTGCTCGTAGCTCAGCTGCGACACCACGTCGTCCGGCATGAGCGAAATCTTGGACGGGGCGAGCTTCTCCACGTCCTCCCTCTTCACCCGCACGTCCCGGCCGTTCGCCTCGCGGATGACGACCTCCTCCTTCGACTCCGTGATCTTGAGACCCGTGTGAACTTGCCCGCCCAGCGTGTCGAGGCGGTACGCCTGGTAGCCTTCCTTAATCTCCTTGCTCGGCTGGGTCATCGACTCCAACAGCTTCTCGACCGAGTGCGTGTCCCATACCCGCGTGAGGTCCGGTCCGACCTGCCCGCCGACGCCTTCGAGCCGGTGGCACGTCACGCACGCGAGCTTCGTCGCGTTCAAGTACAGCTCGCGGCCGCGGGTCGCGTCGCCCTTTATCTGCACCATCTCGCGGACCTTCGCCACGTCCTCGGCGGCCGTGGACAGAAGCAGGCCGCCCTTCTGCACGTCCGCGTTCAGCTTCGCGATGGCGGGGTCGGTGGAAAACTTGCGGAGCGCCTCCGACACCCGCGGCCACGTCTCGGCCGGCAGTTTCTTCGCGACGAATCGCTCACCGAGCAACTTCGCCCCGTCCTTCGTCGTGCCGAGGACGGCGATGGCTTCCGCCACGAACGCCGGCTCCTTCTGGGTCAGCCACTGCTCCGCGACCGCCCGGCCCTGGCGTTGATCCAACGCGGCGAGCGAGCGGAGGGCTTCGGCCCGGAACGCGGCCGCTTCCGTCGGCGTCGTCACGATCGTGCGGATGACGGACGACGCGTTCGCATCGCCGGCCACGCGGACGGCCCGCATCGCGGCCGTCCGTTCCGCCGCCGGCTTCTTCGCGTCCGAGAGGATGGCGAGTAGCTTCGACATCGTGTAAGTCAGCCGCGCCTGCTCGACCGCCTGAATCGCCGCGAGTCGGGCGTCCGCGTCGGCGGAATCGAGCATCGCGGAGACGAACTTCGTACCGGCCGGCCCGGAGAGGTTGCCGTTCGCGGCGAGGACTTCGACGGCCGCGATCTGCACGGCCGCGGCCTCCGTCGGCCGCGCCGCCATGAACTCGGCGAGCGGTTCGAGGGACAACATCGGGTCGAACAGGTAGTTGCCGTAGGAGCGGACGAGGTCGCCCCGCTGCCCCGGTGTGAAGTAACTCGCCGCGATCAGTTTCGATAGCGCCTCGGCCGCCGGCTTCGTGCGGAGGGCGGTGAATGCGAGTGCGACCTTGTCGCGGCTCACGTTGTCGCCGGTCTCGGCCGTCTTCACGAGCGCGTCGATGCCTGGCTTGCCGAGCCGTTCGATGGCGCGGAGGTACGAGTCCGCGAGGAACACGTCCTTGGAATCGTTCGCCTTCCACGCCGCCACGAGCGCGTCCGCGGTCGTCGGCCCGCCGATCCGCGGCAGCGCGAGCGTCGCGGCCCGCCGTACCGCCGGGTGCGCGTCCTGCATCGCCCGCGCGAGCGCCTCCTGCACCGGCTGCGACCCGGCCTTGCCGCGCTGCCCGAGCCCCTCGACCGCGAGCCGCCGCACGTCGGCGGAGTCGTCGTTGATGAGCAGGCGGAACAGGTCCTCAACGTCGCCGTTCCAGTGCGCTTGCAGGACGCCCATCGCGACGAGCCGGCCGTTCCCCTCGATGCCGCCGGAGATGAACTTCTTGAGCACGAGCTGCCGCGACTTCTCGCCGCGCCGGACGAGTTCGTTCCGCGCCGTCAGCCGGTCGCTGAAGTCCTCGGCGGACAGTTTCTTGACCAACTCCTCGTCGGTCGCCTTGAGCAGCTTCGCCCACGCGTCCATGCCGCGGAGCGGAATCTCAGGCTGCTCCTTCGTGCCGACCCACCGCAGGCGGTAGATGCGGCCGTTCTTGCCGTCGCCCCACAGCTTGCCCGCGCCGCCGGAGTCGGTCCGCCAGTCGCAGACGTAAATCGCCCCGTCCGGCCCGGTCACCATCTGGCACGGCCGGTAGAGCGGGTCGTCGCTCTTCAGGAACTCGAACTCGCTGACGATGTCGAACGACGAGCCGCTCGGCTTCGGTTGGTACGCGCGGATGACCTTGCGGTACACGTCCGGGTAGTAGAAGAGGCCGCGGTACTGTTTCGGCAGCCGCGTGTCGTTGTAGATCAGCATCCCGGCCGGCGAGCCGCGGCCGGTCTTCACCATCGGCGGCAGCTTGCCGGGCAACTCCCCGGCCACCGCGCCGCGGCCGTGGTCCGGCTGGCAGCAGCGCGCGCCGATCTTCAGCCGCCAGCCGTAGTCGCTCTCCTCGGCGACGTGCATGATCCGACACCCGGTGAACCGGCTGCCGTCCTCGTTGTCGTTGTCCGTGTGGAACCAGTTGAACGCCTCGTCGTGCGCCAGGTCGCGGTACGGGTTGCGGTAGCCGAGAGAGTACGTTTCCATCTGCGACCCGTCCGGGTTGCACCGGAACACCGCGCCGCACCGCAGGACCGTCGCCCGCGAGCCGTCCGAGCCTTCGACGAAGTTGTCGTCGTCGCCGCTGGTGATGTAGAGCTTGCCGTCGTTGCCGAGCGTCAGGCCGGAAACCTGGTGGTGGTGGAAGCCGCAGAAGCCCTGCGCGATCGTCTCCTTGATGTCCCACAGGCCGCCGGGCTTCGACTGCCGGTAGCGGCGAACTGTGCCGCGGCCGGTGAGGTAGACCCAGCCGTCGTGGTACAGCACGGTGGACGGCAGCTCGTCCACGATGATGACCTTCGCCGCGTCGTACTGCCCGGTCTTCGGGTTGAGCGTCAGTTCCTTGAGCGGGTCGCCGACGAACTTCTTCATCGTCGCGACCTGCTTCGTCGAGCCGTCCTTGTACCGGAACGTCTCCTTGAACTCGAACCACCGACCGTCGCTGTACGGATCCGGGGCCCACTCCAGCACGAGGAGCCGGCCGTCCGGGGTGAACGTCATGCCGACCGGGTTCACGACCGTCGGGTCGGTGGCGACGATCTCGAGCCTGAACCCCTCCGGCGTCTGGTAGCCCTTCAGCCGCGGGTCGAACTGGCCCTGATCGACGTACTTGATCGGGAACGGCGGCGGCTTCGTCGGCGATTGCGGCGTCGCGAAGTCGGCCGGCGGCGGCGGGGCGGCGTGCGCCAGCGACGCCAGCGCGAGGGCGAACGGGAGGGAGAGGTAGCGCATCGAACGGTCAGCTCCAGAAAAATATGTCGGACCGGCGGGATGCGGACAGATTAAACCAGAACCGCGTGAAGTGGTAGACTTTTCCGGTCCGGCAAACCGGACCGGCGGCAGGGGGTAGCGGTGGTGCGGGTGATTCGGCCGTTACTGCCCCGGCAGGCGGCCGTTCGGGGTGAGCTTGTCCACCATGCCGGGGAGGTACTTCGCGAGCTGCTTCGCCAACTCCGACTGCGAGAGGCCGGTCTGCTGGGCCATGTCCGCCATCTTCTGCGGACCGACCGCGGCCTGCACCTGGTCCGGCGAGACGTTCTCGTTCTTCCCGGTACCGACCCACGAGTTGAAGATGTTGCCGAGGCCCTTCTCCTGAAACTGCTTCATCAGCTGGCCGAGCGGCCCGCCGTCGGTCCCATCGGTGGACTGGCCCATGCCGAGCTTGCCGAGGAGGTTACCCTGGATCGCGTCCATGATTTTTTTCTTCATCCCGCTGCCGAACAAGCTGAGAATGAACTCGATGACCTTCATCATGGCCAGGCTCCGCGGTAGTGAGATGAGTCGGTGACTGGTGGGGGCGTTCTACGGGAACAGGACCGGATGAACACCATTCGTAGACTGTTGATGGTCGTTGTTCTCATCCTACTCTCGTTCCGGGCGGCCGCGGCCGACCCGGTGCGGGTGACGAACGACGGCACGTTCAAGCAGCACCTCCAGTGGTCGCCGGACGGGAAGCGGTTCCTGCTCACCCGCATCCACGAGGGGAAGATGGCCGTCTGGACGATGGCGGCCGACGGCAAGGACGCGAGGCGGCTGCTGCCGGACCACGTCATGCCGCACTTCGACGCGGCATGGTCGCCGGACGGCAAGCGGGTCGTGTACGTCTACGACAAGCTCGAAGGCACGGACGGGAAGCTGCAGATCAACTCGTGTGCCGCCGACGGGTCGGACGACAAGGTGATCGTGCCGCACCAGGCGTTCGAGGAGTCGCCGCGGTACTCGCCCGACGGGAAGCGCATCCTCTGGGTCAGCACCCGTGACAAGAACCCGGAGCTGTACACGGTCGATGCCGACGGGAAGGACCAGAAGCGGCTCACGAGCGAGATCGCCTACGATCTTCAGCCGGGCTGGTCGCCGGACGGAGGCCGTGTCGCGTTCGCCAGCGCGCGGACGGGGCGGCAGAAGATATTCAGCATGAAGGCGGACGGCAGCGACCTGAAGAAGCTGACCGACGGCGACCACCTCGACTCGTGGCCGGTCTGGTCGCCGGACGGCAAGCGGATCGCATTCGTGTCGAACAAGACGGGCGACTACGACGTGTGGCTCATGGACGCGGACGGCAAGAACGTACGGAACCTGACCGCTAACGGCGGGCACGACACGTCGCCGACGTGGTCGCCGGACGGCAAGCGGCTGGCGTTCATCTCGACCCGCGACGGCGGCAGCGACGTGTACGTGACGGCGGTGAAATGACCTGACTTCCGAAGTCCGGCTTCGACTTCGGAAGTCGAGCGAGACCGGCACCCACGTGGTAGAACCAACGCTGCCGTGCGGGATCGACTTCCGAAGTCGAAGCCGGACTTCGGAAGTCAGGGCGCTCAATCCTCGTCCGGGGCGAGCGGTAGCGGACTCGCGATGTCGCCGGACAGGTAGCGGTCCCGCAACCGCTTGTAGTAGTGGCTCCGGTACTCCACCACCCGCAGCTTGTCGATCACATCAATGGCTTCAATCCGGTCGCCGCGCCGGAACAACACCTCCGCCAGCACTTCCTGGTGCCACTTCAAATCCGGCTCGAGTTCAACCGCCTTCTTCGCGTGGACCAGCGCCGCGTCGAGTTCCCGCCGGCAGCCGGCCGCCGCGAACGCCGCCGATGCGTGCGCCCACCCGCTCTCCGGGTTGTCGGCCGTCAACTTGCGGAACGTCTTCCAGACCATCGCGAACAATTCGTCGGCCTCCTTCGTCCGGTTCAGCTTCTCGAACTCCGGCACGACCGCGATCAGGAATTCGGCGTGCCCCGGTAACAGCGTCAGAATCTCCTTCGCGTCGGCGAACGCCTCGTCGGCCTTGCCGGCCGCGAGCTTCGCCCGCGCCCGGTTCGCCCGCACGTTCGTCGGTACGGTCACGTACCCGATGCCGTCCACGAAGACGACGTTCGGCGTCTTCAGGAGGAAGTGCAGGTTCCGCTCGATGGCCGTCGCCGCCGCGTCGTACTCCTTGAGCATGAGCGAGCACCGCCCGATCTGATTCCACACGTTCCCCCGCATCGGCGTCCAGTACCACACGCCCTTCAGCGTCGCGTCGCGGGCCTTCCGCGCGTCGGCCATGTGGCCGCGCTCGCAGAGTTCGTGAAGGAACCGCGCCGAAACCTGCGCGTCGCCGAGGGCGATCCGGTGGGCCGCGTCGATCCGCCGCTGGCCTTCCTTCTTGTCGTCCGCGGCCGCGAGCGAGCGGCCGGACAGGTACAGTAGGATCGGGTTTCGCGGGTACTGGTTCCAACCCAACTGGAATACCTGGGCCGCTTCCGCGTGCTTCCCGCGATGGGTGAGCAACTCGCCGAGATCGAGCCAGACCTTGAACGTCTCGTCCGTGCCGTACATCCACGCCTTCGGCCCGGCCTGCTGGCCGCCGGCGTGGATGACGCGGAGCGTTTGCGACCCGTCGTTGCCGTCGTCCGGCGTCTCCACGCTCCACACCTTCGCCGCCTCGCGGAGCTGCTTCTCCGCCTCGTCCCAATCCCCGGCGTGCCGGGCGACCAGCGCGAGCGCCCGGTGAATCCGGACGCGGTTGAGCATCGACCCGGCGGGCTTGGCGTTCTCCCCCTGCCACGCGGCCATCGCCTTCTTCGCCTCGGCCAACCGCTCCGGCGTGGCGCGGCCGGTGACGACTTCGCGGACCCGCCGCATCGTCGCCCCCGGTTGCTCGTCCTTCACGGGACTGAACTTTCGGAACGCCCGCCACCACGCCTGCGCGGCTTCCGCGTCCTCCTCGAACAGCAGCTCGAACGGGTCCGGCGAGGCGTCGAACCCGCCGTACTCCCGGCTCTCGATCTTCGCGAGAAGCTGTCCCGCGTGCTCGGCCGCGAGGTCGAACCGGCCGGACCGCAGTTCCGCCCGGAGCAGCTCGCGGACGGCGTAAGAGTCACGGTCGCGGACCGTCTCGGCGATCTGGTTGAACAGTTGCACCGACTCGTCCTTGCGGCCGAGTTGGGCCAGCACCCGCGCCTTCCGCATGTCGTAGTAGACGCGGCGGCGGGCCTCCCACCCGTCGTCCGCGGGTGGCGGGCCGTCGGTGAGCAGTTGCAGCACCTCGTCGAACATCAGCCGCCCGGCCAACACGTCGGCCAGCAGCCGCGGCTCGGCCTTCTTCTCGCGTAGAACCTCGATCCCTTCGACCGGCCGCTCGTTCAAGAGCAGCGCTAACCCGACATCGGCGCTCACCTCGCCGCCGATCTCCGAACCGGACCGCTTCGCCTCCGCGATCAGTTGGTTGACCTTTTCCGTGTTGCCGACCTTCCGCTGGCGGAACAGGTTCAGCCCGAAGTGCGGCATCTCGCCGTCGATGGATTCGTTCGCCAACTCCGACCACGCCCCGGCTTCTTCCAGGAACGACGCCCGCATGTGCGGCGGCAGCGCCTCCTTCGGGACGGCGAGCATCCGCTTCGCCGCGGCCGCGCCTTTGCCGTCGAACTGCTGCACGACGGCGAGGACGGCGGCGCTGAACCCGGCCCGGTCCGTGCGGAGCTGCGTCGCCCGTTCGAGGAACACCGCCGCGTCCTTCAGCTTCCCGCGTTGGTGCATGAACACGGCATAATCGAGCCACGCCTCCGGGTTCGGGCCGAACGTGCCGAGTTCGAGCAGTCGCTCGGCCTTGTCCAGCTTCTCGCGGAACACGAGAGCCGGGACGGCGTCGCGGGTGTGCGTCAGGAGGTGCTGGAAAATCTGGTCCCGGCGTTCGCCGTCGAGGTCGTGGGCGAGCAGCAGGCCGAGCGTCTCGATGCCGCGGTCCTCGCCCTTGAGCAGCCCGGCGACGGCCGGGAGTTGCCGGTCGATCTCGTTCGACCGGAAGTCCTTGATGAGCTTGAGAAGCGGCGTCGGCGTGTCCGGGTAGACGCCCCAGTCGAACTTCTCGAGGATGTCGGCAGCGCGTTGCGCGACTTCGGGCATCTCGCTGCGTGCCGCCGCCTCCAGCGCAGGGCGGGCGGCGGCCCCGAGTTTCCACAACTCCCGCGACGCGCGGTCGCGGACGGCGAAGACCGGGCTGCCGAGGTCGCGGGCGAGTTGGTCGGGCCTCTTGTCCGGGTTTTTGGACGGCTCGGCCGCGGCCCCGGTGGCGGAAAGTGACGCGAAAACCAAGGCGAAGGCAAGGAGGGTGCGCACGGGCATCTCCACAAACAGTGGGGTGAAAGTGGATGGTCGGCCGACAGCAACTGAGGGGGAGGCAATCAAAAGTGCGTCAGTCAGGCTGCGAACGATCTACCGGAGTTTAGCACACTTTCCCGGTCCCTGACTACCTCAGGTTGTCGGGCGGGTGGGGGCGGCCGCAAGTGACGTGGCGAACGGGACGTGAATCGAGTGGGGCCTCCGGGATTCGAACCCGGAACCAAGGGATTATGAGTCCCCTGCTCTGACCGTTGAGCTAAGGCCCCCGACGCAAATCATGATACCAACTGACGCGGGCCGAACGAGCCGAGTTCGCGGCGGTTGCCGTTGCGGGGGACGTGTGCATTGGTACAATGCCGGTCCCACAGGATTCACGCATTCGGGAAGGAGTTCCGCCGATGGCACGCGCGGCCCCGGACGGCCGACCGTCGGCCGACCTGTTCGGCGATTCCCCGGTCGCCGGGTTCGGGCCGAGCCGGTTCCACCTCGACGGCGAGCCGTGCGGCGGCCTCGCCCTCAAATGTCGGACGGCGAAGCGGCTGAAGGCGCACGTCCGCGCGAAGGCCCCGAAGACGCCGGGCGTGTACGGGATGCTCAACGCGAAGGGGCACGTCATCTACGTCGGCAAGGCGAAGAACCTCCGCTGCCGCCTCCTCAGCTACTTCCGCGAGAACAGCCGCCACCCGAAGGCCGGGAAGATCGTCGCGAACACCCGCACGCTCTTGTGGGAGCACACGCCGGACGAACTCGGCGCGCTGCTCCGCGAGCTCGAACTCATCCGCCGGTTCCGCCCGCGGTACAACGTCCTCGGCCAGCCGGGGCGGGAACGCTACCGCTACCTCTGCCTCGGCCGCGGGCCGGTGGCGTATGCGTTCGTGACGCGGGAGCCGACGGGAAAGGAACTCGCGTGCTACGGCCCGTTCGCCGGCCGCGGGCGGTTGGAGGACGTGGTCCGCCGCCTGAACGACTTGTTCCTCCTCCGCGACTGCTCGTCGAAGCAGAAGATGCTATTCGCGGACGAGAAGCGGCTGTTCGAGGCGGACCTGGCCCCGTCGTGCTTGCGGCACGAGCTGGGCATGTGCCTGGGGCCGTGTGCGGCGTTCACCAGCCGCAAGCAGTACGGCAAGGCCGTCGGCGGCCTCCGCAAGTTCCTCGACGGCGACGACAACTCGATTCTGACGAAACTCAAGCAAGACATGGCCGAGGCCGCGAAGGTGATGCAGTACGAGCGGGCCGGGGCGATTCGCGACAAACTCACGGACGTGGAGTGGCTCGACCAACGGCTCGCGCTGTTGCGGACCTCGCGGGAGCAGACATCGCTGGTGTACCGCGTCGTTTCCCACGACGAGCGGCCGATCTGGTACCTGTTGAACCGCGGGCAAATTTGGGCGGCGGTGCCGGAGCCGACGGACGCCGCCTCTCGCCGCCGGGCGGCCGAGTTGTTAGAAGTGGTGTCACAAACCCTCCCGCGGGTCGGCCGGACGTGCGTGGACAGCGTGCTCCTCGTGGCCGCGTGGTTCCGCAAGCGGCCCGGCGAGCACGCGAGCGTCCGCCCGGCGGCCGACGTGCTCCGCGAACTGCGGGCCGACGCCTCTTGACGGACCCTCCCCATGCCCCCTCCCGGCGACGCCACCCCACCCCCTTCGATCCGCTGGTGGGTGTGCGGCCTCCTGTTGCTCGCAACCACGTTGAACTACCTCGACCGCGTTGCGTTGAACCAGACCTCCATCGCGATTCGCCTCGCCTTTGACCTGAACGACGTGCAGTGGGGGACGATCGAGTCCGCGTTCTCCGTCGCGTTCGCCGTCGGCACGATCACGGCGGGCTGGGTGGTGGACCGCGTGGGCGTCTATTACGTCTACCCGATACTCGTCGTCGGCTGGTCGTTGGCGGGGTTCCTGACCGGGTACGCCGACGGGTTCCTCTCCCTCCTCGCGTTCCGGTTCGCACTCGGCCTCTTCGAGGCCGGCAACTGGCCGTGCGGCATTCGGACGACCCGGCAGGTGCTCCCGCCGGCCGAGCGGCCGTTCGGGAATTCCCTGTTCCAAAGCGGCACGGCCATCGGCGCGATCATCACGCCGTTCATCGTGATCGCGTGCTACCGGGCCGTCGGCGAGACCGACCCGGACCGGTGGCGGTGGCCGTTCCGGGTGATCGGGCTGATCGGGCTGGCGTGGGTCGCGGCGTGGTTCGCCGTCGCCCGGCGGTCGCTCGTGGACGCCCCCCGGCCGGACGGCCCGGCGGCGACGCCGTTCCGAGCCGTCTTCCGCGACCGCCGGTTCTGGCTGACGGTCGCCGTCGTCCTCGCCGTCAACACAAGCTGGCACACGTTCCGCGTGTGGATGCCGCTCTTCCTGCAGAAGCGGCGGGGCTACACGGAAATCGAGTTCCAGTACTTCTCCATCGCCTACTACGTGGCGGCCGACATCGGGACGTGGGCCGTCGGGCTGGCCGTCCTCGGGATGACCAAGCGGGGGCGGCCGCTGCACCAGGCCCGGATGATCGGGTTCGCCGCCAGCGTCGGGCTGGTGTTGAGTTCGCTGGCGATCCCGTTCGTCGGCGACCCGTACCTGGTCGCCGCCGTGTTCCTGACGTTCGCGTTCGGCGCGCTCGGCCTGTTCACGGCGTACTTTTCGCTCAGTCAGGAGCTGTCCGCGGCCCACCAGGGGAAGGTGACCGGGACGCTCGGGTTCATCAACGCGATCTACCTGGCGGGCCTCTTCTACGCGGAGGGCGTGATCGCGAACGCCCTCGGCCGGTACGACCCGATCCTCGCCTGCGCCGGCATCCCGGCACTGCTGGCGTTCGTGCTGGTGTACTTCTTCTGGAACCAGCCGGCCGAAAGTTCCCCTTGACCGACCCGTCGTCCACCCCCTACGCTGTCCGCTTGGCGGGCGAAGGATTCGCACCGTCGGTGCTCAAGGAGGGGTGCATGGACCGGTCGTCGTTCTGGCAAGACCGCCGTGCGCTCGTCCTCGGCGGGACCGGGTTCCTCGGGTCGGCCGTCGTGCGGACCCTCCTCGACCGCGGGGCCGCCGTCTCGACGCTGGTTCGCGATTCCGGCCGCAACTCCGAGTTCTTCACGCAGAACCTGTTCGACGCCGTCCACGTCAGCCGCGGGGCCGCGGGCCGCGACCGGCTGCGAACGCTGCTGACCGTCCTGCAACCGGCCGTCGTGTTCCAACTCGCGTCGGTCGCGGGCCAACCGCGGACGAAGGCGAACGTCACCGCCGACCTGCTCCAACTCGTCGCGGAGTTCGGCCCGGACACACGGGTGATCGTCCCCGTCGCGGCGACGGAACCGCGACCGCGGTTTCAGAATCATGCCGACGGCCGCCTCCGCGTGGGCTTCGTGACACTGCCACAGCTTTTCGGCGAAGGGCCGCCGTCCCGCGCGACGTGGGCCGGGCTGCTGTTCCAGGCCGCGGCCGCGCGGCGGCCGTTGCCGGCGCTCGTGCAGCCGGACGCGGCGTTCACGCACGTCCGCGACGCGGCCGCGTCGCTGCTCGCGGCGGCGGAACTGCTGACGACGCTGCCCGAAGCCCCGGCCGACGGGCTGTGGCTGGAACCGCCCGCGACGGCGACGGCCCGGCAGCTCTGGGACCGCGTGTCGTCGCCACTCGCGGTTGCCGATCGCCTCGGCGACGCGGTGCGGACGACGCTCGGCTGGTACGAACGAAACCCGCAAGGCGTGGAACAGGACGTTCCCGCCCGACGGGCGGCCTGATCGCTTTTCGTCACGGAGGACATCACGATGCGCAGCCTGATTCTCGGGGCCACGGGGCAGATCGGTTCGCTCCTCGCCGCGGAGTGCGAGCTCCGCGACGACGTGGTGCAAGGGACGTGGTACCGGCGGCCGCACGCCGAGCACGTCCCGCTCGACCTGCGGGACGAGGACGCGGTGCGGAGCCTCGTCCGCGACTTCCAGCCGGACGCCGTGTTCCTCGCGGCCGGGCTGACGCAGATCGACTTTGCGGAATCGAACCCCGCCGAGTGCCGGGACGTGAACGTGATCGGCGTCGAGAACGTCGTCGAGGCCATGGCAGAGACGGCGGCGAAGCTCGTCTACTTCTCGTCCGCCCACGTCTTCGGCGAGTGCAAGGCGGCGGCGAAGGAAGACGCGGCGACGGCCCCGCTGAACGCCTACGGCCGGTCGCAGGCCGAGGCGGAGCGGGTGATCGCGGGCGTGCTACCGGACCGCCACCTGATCCTCCGTAGCCACTACGTTTACGGGTTCGAGGAGCGGGGCAAGAACCCGGCCCTACACGCGGTGCGGCGGATGCGGGACGGGCAGACGATCCGCGCCGCGACCGACCGCCACTGCCAGCCGACGTTCGGCCCGGACCTCGTGACCGTGGCCGTGGAGTTGGTGAAGCACGGCTGCGTCGGGACGTTCCACGCCGTCGGCCCGGACCGGATGACGGAGTTCGCGTTCCTCCGCACGACGGCGTTCATCTTCGGGCTGGACGTGGATTTGGTGGAAGGCGTGCCGACGGCTGAGATGCAGGAAGAAGCCCCGCGGGCGAAGTCGGCGTGGTTGGACCGGTCGAAGCTACGGGCGGAACTCGGACCGAAGGCGCTGCGCGGCCCGAGCGAGGGGTTGCGGAAGCTGCGGGACGGCGAACTCGTCCCGGCCGTCACGCGGGCGGCCTAATTGGTAGAACCCGGAGCGGTAGCGACGGGGTGTGGGGGCGCTCCCACACCCCGTCGCTACCGCTCCGGGTTCTACAACCTATTGCTTCACCATCTTCTCGAACTCGTCCTCCGTCAGCACCTTCACGCCGAGTTCTTGGGCCTTCGCCAGCTTGCTCCCCGCATTCTCACCGGCCACAACGTAGTCCGTCTTCTTCGACACGCTCCCGGACGCCTTCCCGCCCAGCTCCTTGATGAGCGCCTCGATCCCGGCCCGGTCGTACTTCGTCAGCGTCCCCGTTACCACCAGCGTCTTCCCCTGGAGCACCAGCGTTCCCGCCGCGGCCGCCTTCTTGTCGTGCGTCAGTTTGATGCCGAGGTCGCGAAGCTCCGCGACCAGCTTCTCGCCGGCCGGGCTGTGGAAGAATTCGTGGACGCTCTTCGCCCGCTTCGGCCCGAACCCCTTTACCTTCGACAGCTCGTCCTCGGACGCCGCGAGCAGCGCGTCGAGGCTCGGGAACTGGTCCGCCAGCAACTCGGCCATGCTGCCGCCGACGCTGTAGATCGTGAGCGCCGGCAGCAGCCGCGACAGCCCGCGGCCCTTGCTCGCGGCGATGCCGTCGAGGAGGTTCTGGGCCTTCGTGTCCGCGAACTTGTCGAGCGTGAGGAGTTGCTCTTTTGTCAGCCGGTACAGGTCCGTCACCGACTTCACCAACCCGGAATCGACGAGTTGCTTCGCCACCTCCTCGCCGAGGCCGTCGATGTCCATGCGGTCCCGCCGGGCGAACGACGTGACCCGCCGCGTCACCTGGGCCGGGCAGCGGCCGATGTCGGCGCAGAAGAACCCGTAACTCGTCGGCGACTCGTCCTTCTCGACGGCCGCCCCGCACACCGGGCACTTCTCAGGCCACTTGATCGGCCGCTCCTTCCCGGTCCGGGCGTCCGTCACCACGCTCACCACCTGCGGGATGATCTCGCCGGCCTTCTCGACGACGACCGTGTCCCCGTACCGCACGTCCATCTTCTCGACCCACGAGGCGTTGTGCATGCTCGCCCGGCTCACCTTCGTCCCGGCGAGCTGCACCGGCGGGTCGAACAGCGCGACGGGCGTGAGTTCCCCGAACTTGCCGACGGAGAACTCCACGTTGCCGAGCTTCGTGACGCCCTGCTCCGCCTCGAACTTGTACGCCTTCGCCCACCGCGGGACTTTGCTCGTCGCGCCGAGCCGCTGCCGGGCCGCGAGGTCGTTCACCTTCACCACGATGCCGTCGGTGTCGTAAGGCAAGTCGTGCCGCTTCTCGTTCCACTCGTGGCAGAACGCGATCACCTCCTGCATCGAACTGCACAATTTCGTGTGCGGGTTCACCGGGAAGCCGAACCCCTTCAACGTCTCCAGCAGCTCGGCCTGCGTGCGGACCTCGACCCCCTCGACGGCCCCGGTCGCGTACCCGAAGAAGCTGAGCTTCCGCTTGGCACACTCCTTGGGGTCGAGCTGCTTGAGCGTGCCGGCCGTCAGGTTGCGGGCGTTCGCGTATGGCTCCTCGCCGTCCTTCGCCCGCTGGGCGTTGATGCGTACCAGTTCCGCCCGCGTCATGTAAATCTCGCCGCGGACCTCGAAAAGCGTCGGCGGCTTCTTCCCGTGCAGCCGGAGCGGGATGCCGTTGATCGTGCGGATGTTGTGCGTCACGTCGTCGCCCACGTCGCCGCTGCCGCGGGTGGCCCCCTGTACGAACAACCCGTCCGCGTACGTCAGCGAGATGCTTACCCCGTCGATCTTGAGTTCGGCCGTGTACGCGACTTCCGGCTTGCCGAGGGCCTTGCGCACGTCGGTGTCGAACTTGACGAGGTCCGCTTCCGAGTAGCTGTTGTCGATCGACATCATCGGGGCGCGGTGCGTGACCTTCTGGAACCCGTCGATCGGCGCGCCGCCGACCCGTTGCGTCGGGCTGCCCGGCGTGACGAGCGCGGGGTGTTTCGTTTCCAGGTCGATCAGTTCTTGGAGCAGCCGGTCGAACTCGCGGTCGGAGATTTCGGGCGCGGCCTCGACGTAGTACTTGTGGTTGTGGCGGTCGATCTGCGTCCGCAGGTCGGCGATTCGCTCGGCGGGGGTGGGCACGGCACGGCCTCCGGTTGGCGTCGGATGGCGGAATTCTGCTCCGGCGGGCGGGTTGTAGCAAGGTCCGAAGTGGTCGAACCGGCGAGAACTTGGAATCGTTTGTCCCATCCCCCCTTTCCAACCCCGGCGGTCGGCCCTATACTGGTATTACAGAACGCGGCGTGGAGCAGTCCGGTTAGCTCGCCAGGCTCATAACCTGGAGGTCATAGGTTCAAATCCTATCGCCGCAACTTCTCTTTCATCTCACTTCCGTCGGACGAATCCCTACCCTTAGCCCCACAAGACTCCACTCCCAGGGGGCTGCCATGCGATCATTCGTACTAGTTAGTTTGGTTCTGCTCGGAGGGGCGGTGATGCCGGTGCGATCCGACGAGGGGATGTTCCTACTCAACGACCCGCCGAAGAAACTGCTGCACGAGAAATACCAGTTCGACCTGACCGACGCCTGGCTGGAACGGGCCATGAAGGCGAACGTCCGGTTCAACAGCGGCGGGTCCGGCGGGTTCGTCTCCGCGGACGGCCTCATCGTCACCAACCACCACATCGCGGCCGACGCACTCCAGAAGCTCAGCAAGCCGGGGCTGGACCTGTATCACGACGGGTTCTTCGCCAAGAGCCGGGCCGACGAGTTGAAGTGCCCGGACCTGGAGCTGAACGTCCTCCAGTCCATCGAGGACGTGACCGACCGGGTGAACAAGGCCGTTGACGGTCAACTGGACCCGGCGCGGGCGTTCCTCGCCCGGCGCGCGGTCATGGGCGATATCGAGAAGGAGTCGCTCGCGAAAACCGGCTTCCGCTCGGACATGGTTACGCTGTACCAGGGCGGGGCGTACCACCTGTACCGGTACAAGAAGTACACCGACGTGCGGCTCGTGTTCGCCCCGGAGTACAACGTCGCCGGGTTCGGCGGGGACGTGGACAACTTCGAGTACCCGCGGCACGGCCTCGACGTGGCGTTCTTCCGCGCCTACGAGAACGACCGACCGGCAAAGCCGGCGCACTTCTTTAAGTGGGCCGAGGTCGGCCCGGCTGAGAACGACCTCGTGTTCGTCACCGGCCACCCCGGCACGACGAACCGGCTGGAGACGCTGGCGAAGCTCAAACACCGGCGGGACTTCACGCTGCCGTACACGCTCTACCGGCTGCGGACGCTGGAGGCGGCGCTCACGCAGTACGGCAACGGCGGGCCGGAGGAGTTCCGTCAGGCCGCGACCGACCTGCACCGCGTGGCGAACGCGCGGAAGGCTTTCGGCGGACAGTTGCAGGGGCTGCTTGACCCGAAGATCGTCGCGGAGAAGGATCGGCAGGAGCGGGAACTTCAAGGATCGACGCCGCAGGTCGTGTTCCCACTCAGCCCGCGGCAATTCCACCCGTGGCGGACCATTGAGGAGGTGCAGGTGAAGTACCGCGCCTTCGAGCGGGAGCACGCATTACTCGAAACCGGGCACGGGTTCTTCAGCGAACTCTTCACCGTCGCCCGGCACTGCGTCCGGATGGCCGACGAACTGCCGAAGAAGTCGGCCGACCGGCTCCGCGAGTACCGCGACTCGAACCTCGAATCGCTGAAGTTTCAACTCTACTCGCCCGCCCCGCTCTACCCGGACTTGGAACGGGCGAAGTTGCAAACGTCGCTGACGTTCCTCGCGGAGAACCTCGGCGGCGAACACCCGCTCACGGTCCTCGTCCTCGCCGGGAAGAATTCGGCCGCGCGGGCCGAGGAGCTGATCGCCGGGACGAAGCTGTTCGCCGTCGAGGAACGGAAGAAGCTCGTGGACGGCGGGAAGGCGGCCGTCGACGCCAGCACGGACGCGATGATCGTGCTCGCGAAGGCCGTCGATGCGGAGGCGCGGAAGCTGCGAAAGCGGTTCGAGGAGGAAGTCGAGGAGCCGGAGCGGCAGGCGTATGCCGAGATCGCGAAGGTCCGGTTCCAGTCGTTGGGGAAGTCGGTCCCGCCGGACGCGACGTTCACCCTGCGGCTCGCGTTCGGCACCGTGAAGGGGTACGAGGTCGGCGGCGAGAAGCTGCCGTTCCACACGACGTTCGGCGGCGCGTTCAAGCGGGCCGAGGCGATGAAGAACCGCGAGCCGTTCGACCTGCCGACGCGGTGGCTCGACGGCAAGGCGAAGCTCGACCTCGACACACCGTTCAACTTCGTAAGCACGGCCGACACGATCGGCGGGAACAGCGGCAGCCCGGTGCTGAACCGGGCGGGCGAGTTGGTGGGCATCAACTTCGACCGCAACCGGCACGGGCTGGTGCGGAACTTCGTCTACACCGACGTGC
>NZ_JCABYM010000128.1:0-20174 GCF_059499385.1 Limnoglobus sp.
CCCCCCCCCCCCCCCCCCCCCCCCCCCCCCCCCCCCCCCCCCCCCCCGCCTCCCTTGCCCGGTGAGAATCGTGTTTGAAATGGGCAGCTCACCCCCCTCCCTAACCCTCCCCCCCAAGGGGGGAGGGAATAAGACAGTCTCGCAAAGCCTCGACCTGCTTTCGGCCCCGATCCCCGACCTGGGTTGCCATGACCCGCCTCGTCTCGTTCCTGCAAGACCGCGTCATCTTCGCGAAGCTCGCCGCCGTCATCCTCTGGGTCAGCTACGGCATCAGCATCGCCCTCGGCCCGCACGTCGATGCCAACGGCCCGGATTACTCGTTCTCCGGCCCCGTCGTCGGCCCGCAGAAGAACGCCTGGATCGTTTACAACCAACACTACGGCACGTTCAACTTCAAGGGCGAGACGAACGGGGCCGACCACCTCGCGTGGTACACGGCCGCCCGCCTCATCCGCGAGGGGAACGCCGACAAGGTCTACGATTACGGGTTCGTCGCGCGATACCAGAACCAGCTCATCCCGGAGAACCGCTGGCAGTCGCTCATGGCGTACCGCAACCCGCCGTTCTACTGCCTCCCCTATCTCTTGACGTGCAACCTGCCGTTCACGCTCAGTTGGTTCATTTGGAACGTCGTGTACCTCGTGGGCGTCTGGTTCGCCGTGCGGTGGCTCGGCGGCGGCGGGAAGGACTACTTTTGGGTCCTCGCGTTCTACCCGACGTTCGCGGCCGTCAGTTACGGGCAGAACAGCCTCATCAGCTTCGTGCTGCTCGCGGCCACGTACCGGCTCATGAAGGCGGACAAAATCTTCCTCGCCGGGTTGGTGGCCGGGTTCCTGTGGTTCAAGCCGACGATGCTGATCGGGCTGATCGTCTGGGGCCTGCTCGACATCAAGAAGCTCTGGCCCGCGGCCGTCGGCGTCGTCGTCACCGGGCTGGTGCTGACGCTCGGTTCGTACCCGTTCATCCCGGAGGTGTGGGACGGGTTCGTGAACAGCCTTCGCGGGAACGTGAAGTTCGCGGACTTCGAGCAGTTCAAGATGCACAACCCCGTCGCGTTCTGGCGGCTACTCTTGCCGGAAGCGGCGGCGTGGCACTGGCCGCTGGCCGGATTGTGCTCACTGCTGGCCGTCGGGTGGTTCGTGCGAATCTGGCAACGCCATCGGAACGACCTGGAAATCGTGTTCGGGGCGGTGGTGTTCCTGACGCTCTGGGGGTCGCCGCACGCCTTGATTTACGAGTGGTCCGTCCTCGGCGTCACTGGCGTGCTGTGGTGGCGGAAGCTGGCGCACGTCCCGGCGGCACGGTTCCTGCTGTTCGGGGCGTCGTGGCTGGTGATGTTCCTGAGCACGCACTTCACGGAGCTGCAGCTCGACCTACAGGGCGTGCCGCACGCGACGATCGCGGCGTGGGTCGTGCAGGACTTGAACGCGGCGTTGCCGCGGAAGCTGAACTGGGACGCGACGATCACGCACTACGCCGTCCAGGTGAGCGTCCCGGTGCTGGCGGTCGTGGGTGTGATCGCGGGGCGGTTGTTCGGACGGAAACCCTGACTTCCGAAGTCCGGCTTCGACTTCGGAAGTCGAACGCCGTCGGTGCGTTCGCGGGGTCGGCAACCGCCCCACCGTCGCCTCGACTTCCGAAGTCGAAGCCGGACTTCGGAAGTCGAGGCGCACTCGCCTTGAACTCCCGCCGCGGGGGTTCGACAATGTACTGTCCACCCGCCGACACCTTCTCCCCCTGACGAACACCATGCCCGACCGTCGCGTTGGAATCTGGCTCATCGGCGCGTTCGGCGGCGTCGGCACGACCACCGCCGTCGGCCTCGCCGCCCTCGCCCGCAACCTCAGCTCGCCCGTCGGCCTCGTCACCGCGTTGCCGGCGTTCGCGGACGTGGACTTCGACGCCCCCGCCGCGTTCGTCGTCGGCGGGCACGACATCCGGCAGACGACGTTCGCCGCCGCCGCGCGGGAACTCCACGAGCGGTCCACCGTCTTCACCCACCCGCTGCTCGCGGCCGTCGAGCCGACGCTCGATAGCTGGTCGAGGAACGTCCGGCCCGGCGTCGTCTACCGGGCGAACGCGGCCATCACCGCGATGGCCGACCGCCCCGACGTGCGGCCGGCCGCGACGCCGACGGCCGCCATCGAGCAAATCCAGTCCGACCTCCGCCTGTTCAAGGCGGCGCACGACCTGGCGCAGGTCGTCGTGGTGAACGTCGCGTCCACGGAGCCGCCGTTCGAGCTGGCGGACGAGCACCAGTCGCTGGCGAAGCTGCGGGCGGCGCTGGCGAAGGACGCGGCCGCGCTGCCGACGAGCGGGCTGTACGCCTACGCCGCGCTCGACGCCGGGTTCTCCTACGTGAACGCGACGCCCAGCCGCGGGGCGACGATGCCGGCGCTGGAGGAACTGGCGGTCAAGGCCGGCGTCCCGACGGCCGGGCAGGACCTGAAGACCGGCGAGACGCTGATGAAGTCGGTGCTGGCCCCGCTGTTCGCCCGGCGGAACCTGCGGGTGCTGAGCTGGGTCGGGCACAACATCCTCGGCAACCGCGACGGCCAGGTGCTGACCGACCCGCAGAACAAGGCGAGCAAGGTAAAGAGCAAGGACGCGCTGGTGGCGGAGTTGCTCGGGTACAAGCCGCAGACGATCGTGAGCATCGAGCACGTCCCGTCGCTGGACGACTGGAAGACGGCCTGGGACCACATCCACTACGAGGGCTTCCTCGGCACGAAGATGACGGTGCAGTTCACGTGGCAGGGGTGCGACTCGATCCTCGCGGCCCCGCTGGTGATCGACCTGGCGCGCCTGACGCTGCGGGCGCACCGCCGCGGCGAGCGGGGGAACTTGCCGGCGCTCGCGAACTTCTTCAAGTCCCCGGTCGGCGTGACGGACCACGACTTCGGCCGCCAGTTCGCGCTGCTGGAGGCGTACCTGAAGGCGGGGGAATGAATGTGGGCTGTGGAGGTGTACAGCTGCGAGCGAAAAACTCGAACGGTGGCGGCGGAACGGACGGCAACGGCGAACGGCACGGCGTCAGCGTGCCGGTGGGGCCCCAGCGGCCGACACCGGCACGCTGACGCCGTGCCGTTCGCCGTTGATTCCGGCCGCTCCCCTCCCCCCGCGCCCGCGTCGGAAAAATGTACTACGTTCCGGTAACTGTCCGATTTCCCGTGCGCGAGCGTTGCGGTCATGGCCGTCCGAGACAACGACCTCCCCCCCGAAGACCCCGACCTACCGCCGGACGGCGACCTCGCGCCGCTCGAACCGGTCGAGCGGCCGCTCACCGGCCGCGCCAAGGCCACGCAAATCTTCTTCGAGTTAATCAAAGATTGCGGCCCGGACCTGATCCGGATGCCGTCCAGCTGCGTGGTCTACCTGTCCCGGTACCTCGCCAACTACCCGGACGAGGCCGACCTGCTCGCGCTGGTCGTGCGGGCGAAAATCCCGACCATCCTGCTCCAGCACGAGAAGAAGCACGGGTACGCCGAACTCTACGACCACGTGCTGAAGGAGTTTGCGCAGAACGAGCGGCTGGCGTGGGAGGACGCCAAGTGGGCGGTCGAGACGTGGGCGCAGGCCATCGGCCGGCCGCGGGGGTTCAAGTACCGCAAGCCGAAGCTGACGCGGGAAGACCTGTACCCGGACCCGGACGCGGGCAAGAAGTACGACAACTTCGTCAAGGCGGCGATGATCTTCATCGTCGGGCTGGGCGGGTTCTTCGGCACGTTCATGGCCGTCGCCCTCGTCCCGCTCGTCCTGTGGGCGATGGAGGGCGGGCTGGTCGCCCTCACCGGCGGGCTGGCCGGCGGGCTGATGGACGACGAGGCCGGGGACAGCGACGCGGCCATGTTCCTGATCGCGTTCATCGTCGCGGCCGGGTTCGGCATCGTCGGGGCGGCGGCCGCCGTCGTCGCGTGGATCTTCGCCGGCGGCGAGGAGCGGCCGTGGGACACCGCCGCCGTGGCCAGCGGCACCGCGTTCTTCACCGTCTTCGTCTGCCTGTTCCTGACGATGATGTGCTGCATCCCCCCGCTGTTCCTGCCGTTCGTCCACATCTGCTGCGTGTTCAGCGCGACGTACAAGTCGGCGGCCCGCGGCGGGCACTATTGACAAAAATCATTCGGTTAAACGCAAGGAAAACCCCGAATTTTTCCGGATAATTCGGGGTCCGAAAACCCGACAAGAGAATTCCGTCCGTGAGGAGTAACCTGACACGATAGCGGCCCACGCCTCCGTTTTCCCCCCTCCGAAGAACTGTGGTAACTGAGAATCGCGGTTCGACCCGAAAAAGCCCGGCCCGTTAACCCTGGGAAGCTGTAACGATCGTCACGACCCGCGGGGGTCGCGCGGGCGGCGTTTCGCGCGCGTCGGTTGCTCCCGTCACAATCGCAACCTATACAATAGCGGCGTCCCGCCGGGGTTCTTTCCCGGCAGGAGCGACCGGACATTTTCGCCCGCCGGCCCGAGGGCCGCGTCCCGATTCCGACGGGCGAATCACGTCCGGTTGTACGCGT
Source organism: Limnoglobus sp. (assembly GCF_059499385.1). NCBI lineage: Bacteria > Pseudomonadati > Planctomycetota > Planctomycetia > Gemmatales > Gemmataceae > Limnoglobus > Limnoglobus sp. The sequence continues at coordinate 4,515 of NZ_JCABYM010000128.1, forward strand.
TGTACTTTCGCTACCGCTCCGATTCCCCTTCGTGTCGAGCGGTTTCGTCGCGCAACCTGCCGATTCGTTGTTCCGCGGTCGATACCGTAGTCCAGGGATTGCCCGGCACCCCCGCGCCTCACCCTCGCTCGGCCGACGACCGCCCCGACCCCCCGCTGACGGAGTTGCCGCTGCGCGAGGACTCGCCCTTCGCACGCGACTCGGTCGGACCCGTAGACAGGATGACCTACACGATGTCGCGACTCCGCCGCTACCGCCCCGAGGCCGTCCAATCCCCGCTCGAGACCTACCTCCGGGAAATCAACGAGACCGCCCTGCTGACCGCCGACCAGGAGAAGACGCTCGCCCGCCAGATCGGCGTCGGCTGCACCGAGTCCCGCGACCAGATGGTCCGGGCCAACCTCCGGCTCGTGGTGAACATCGCCCGCGGGTACACCGGCAAGGGCCTCGCCCTGCAAGACCTGATCGAGGAGGGCAACCTCGGCCTGCTGCGGGCCGTCGAGGGGTTCGACCCGAACATGAACACCCGGTTCAGCACCTACGCCAGCTACTGGATCAAGCAGAGCATCAAGCGGGCGCTGGTGAACACGGCCAAGACGATCCGCATCCCGGCGTACATGGTCGAGCTGCTGTCCAAGTGGCGGCGGGCGACGAACAAGCTCAACGACGAACTCGGCCGCCCGCCGACCCCGGAAGAGATCGCGAAGCTGCTCGGGCTGCCGAAGAAGAAGCTGAACATCATCAAGAAGGCGATCCGCGTCTACAACAGCGCCCCGCAGACGGAGCAGGGCGGCGACGCCGGGTGGACGATCGACGAGATGCTGATGGACGGCCGGTCGAAGACGCCGGACCTGGAGATGGTGGAGACGGACGACCTGAAGCACGTCATGGTCCTGCTGGAGAAGATGGACAAGCGGGAGGCGACGGTCCTGAAGATGCGGTTCGGCATCGACGGCGAGGAGCCGAAGACCCTGAAGGAAATCGGCGAGAGCCTCGGCCTGACCCGCGAGCGGGTGCGGCAGATCGAGAGCGAGGCGCTGGCGAAGCTGTACGAGAACCTCGCCGCCGAGTGACGGTCTCTCATCACGATTCACGCGGACCGCCGGGCGCACGCCCGGCGGTTTTTTCTTTGCGGCGAAGCTGGTATGCTGGGGTCGGAGGTGCGAGCGATGGGCAAGGTGCGACTGCAACGGTCCGTGGACCGCGTGACGAAGCCGGAGGCGGTCCCCGAACTGCGGGACGGCGACCGGATGTCACGCGACGAGTTCGAGCGGCGGTACGACGCCAGCCCGCACGTCCGCAAGGCGGAGCTCATCAACGGCGTCGTGTACATCGGGGCCGTGGACCTCAACGGAAAGGCTTCGCCCATGCCGCCGGTCAGCAACGAGGGCCACGCCCTCCCGCACTTCGACATCATCGGCTGGTTGGCGATTTACCGGATGGCCACGCCGGGCGTAGTCGGGGGCGACAACCCCTCGGTCCGCCTGCCGTCCCGCGACAACATGCCGCAACCGGACGGCGTGTTGCGGGTCCTCCCGTCGCACGGGGGACAGACGCGGACCGATCCGGACGACATCCTCGCCGGTGCGCCAGAGTTGATCGTAGAAGTGTCCGTTACCTCGGCGGGCCTAGACCTCGGCCCGAAGCTGGAACGCTACCAGCAGGACGGCGTCCAGGAATACATCGTCTGGCGGCCCGTCGCCCGCGTTCTGGACTGGTTCCGCCGAACCCGCCAGGGCGAGTTCGCGGTACTACCCCCCGACCCCGACGGCATCTTCAGGAGTCGTGCATTCCCCGGCCTGTGGCTTGACTCGACGGCGCTGACGACCGGCGACATGGCCCGCGTACTGGCCGTCGCGCTACAAGGCATCGCGTCGCCGAAACACGCGAAGTTCGTCGAGAAACTGCGGAAGCGCGCGGCAAAGAAGAAGCGGTAACGGCCCCACTCGCGTTCCGAATCGACACTTTCCGCCGACAAACCCGTCCGCGCGCACTTCCAACGGCCATTCTTCGATAGAAAGTTTGTGCCGTTGGATTAAACACCATTTCCGGCCAATGTACTACGCTTGTCGGACCGTTCACCCGGCGGGAAAATGACCGCGGCCTTCGTCCTACTCCTGTTCGCCACCGGCACCACGGAACAACCCGACCGCCTGCGGACGGCCTCGGCCGTGCGGGCGCTCTCGCGGCCGCAGGCGGCCGAGAGGCGGCCGGTCGAGTTGGCCGCCACCGTCACTCACGCCAACCCGGTCGTCGCCGACTGCTTCGTCCAGGACGAGACGGCCGGCATCTACATCGACCCGACGCCGCTGACGAGGGGGCTGACGCCCGGCGACCGCGTGGTCGTGGTCGGCGTCACCGACCCCGGTACGTTCGCCCCGATGGTCGTCGCCTCAGCGATCCGTAAGGTCGGCCGCGGGCCGCTGCCGTCGCCGGAGGTCCACAGCCTCGACCCGGACGACAACCGGTGGCTGGACGCCCGGTACGTGGAGGTCCGGGCGTTCGTGCAGAACGTGCCCCCCCCGACGGCCAAGGCCGTCACCCTCGACATCGCAACGGCGAAGGGCTCGGCCCGCGTCATCCTTCCGAAAACGGACGCCGACTACGAGGCGGCGAAGGCGTTCGTCGGGGCGGTCGTCCGCGTCCGGGCCGTGTGCGGGTCGCCGCGGCACGACCCGACGACCGGCGCGGCCGACCGGGTCGGCCGGCTGTACGCCTCGTCCCTGTCGGCCGTCGAGCGGCTGCCGGACGAGACCTCGACGCTCGCCCCGATCCCGGTCGCCAACGTCACGCGGGGGTTCACCCCCGGCCCCAACCCGTTCGCCCGGCCGGTGACGGTCCGCGGCGTCGTCACGGCGGCCGTGATGCCCCGGCCCGACTCGCAGGTCGTCGTCGTCCAGGACGAGTCCGGCGGGGCCGTCGTGTACCCCAGCTACCCGGCCGCGGTCCGCCCCGGCGAGACGGTGCTGGTCCGCGGCTACCACGCGCCCAAGTCGCGGGGCGTCGTGTTGGACAACGCCGTCCTCGGGCCGTGGGACAAGCCGCTGCCGCCGCCGGCCGCGGTTCCCACGACCGCCGACCAGGTCGTCCGCGACGGCCGGTGGGGGACGCTGGTGCGGATCGACGGCGAGGTCCGGTCCGCCGTGCTGCGGGAGGGGGAATTGCGGGTGACGTGCGCCGACGGGCCACAGTCGTTCGTCATCGTACACGCGGCCGACGGGCTGGCGTCGCCGTTGGGGCGGCTGGAGCCGGGCACACGGGTCGCGGCCACCGGCGTCCCCGTCCCCGTCGAGGCAGCCCCCGGCGACGAGCCGGGCGGGTTCCGGCTGCTCGTCCCGGACGCGGCCCACGTCGCCGTCGTCGCCGGGCCGCCGGCCGGGTGGTGGACGGCCGACCGGGTCGCCCGGCTGTTGCTCGCCCTGTCCGTCCTGGCCGTCGCCGTCGGCGTCTGGATTTACACCCTCCGGCGGCAGGTCCGGCGGCAGGCGGACGCCCTCCGCGCCCACTACGAGCGGGACGCCGAACTCGAACGCAAGCTCCTCGAGTCCCGGCGGCTGGAGGCCATCGGCCGGCTCGTCGGCGGGATCGCCCACGACTTCAACAACCTGCTCACCGTCATCATCGGTGGCAGCAACCTGGCCGCCGACGCCGCCCGCGACCACCCGGCCGCGGCCGAGTACCTGCGGTCCGTGCTGCTGGCCGGGGAGCGGGCCGCGGACCTGACGAACCAGCTCCTCACGTTCTCCCGGCGGAAGACGGTCGCCGTCGAGCCGATCGACCTGAACGCGGCCTTGCGGGAGATCGAGAAGCTGGTCCGCCCGGCCGTCGGCGACAGCGTGCAGGTCGTGACCGACTACGACGCGGACGCGCCGGACGTGGTCGCCGACCGCGGGCTGCTCACGCAGGTCGTGCTGAACCTGGCGACGAACGCCCGCGACGCGATGCCGGCCGGCGGCCGGCTGGAAGTCCGCACGCGGGTCGTCGAGGCCGACGGCCGGCCCGTCGTGCGGCTGACCGTTGCCGACACCGGGTGCGGCATGGACGCGGCGACGGCCGCCCGAATCTTCGACCCGTTCTTCACCACGAAGGCCGTCGGCAAGGGGACCGGCCTGGGGCTGGCCACGGTCTACGGCATCGTCCACGACTTGAACGGCACGATCGCGGTGCGGTCGGCCGTGGGGAAGGGGACGACGTTCGCGATCGACCTGCCGCCGGCCCCGCGGTCCGGCGTGCGGCCGGCGGCGGCGGCGGCGGCCGACGCCCCGCGGGTGACGGCGACCGGGCCGGTCCTCCTCGTGGACGACGAGCCGTCGGTGCGGATGATGTCCGCGGCGGTGATGCGGCGGTACGGGCTGACGGTCGTGGAGGCCGACACGGCCGACGACGCGCTGCGGCTGGTGCGGGAGGCGGCCGAGCCGTTCGCGGTGATGGTCACGGACGTGGTGATGCCGGACCGCAGCGGCCCGCAGCTGGCTGCCGAGGTGCGGCTGGTCTGCCCGGCCCTGCGGGTGCTGTTCATCTCCGGGTACGACCGGGAGGAGTTGGCGAACCCGGAGCGGCTGCGGGAGGGCGACCGGTTCCTGCAGAAGCCGTTCACGCCGACGCACCTGATCGCGCAGCTGCAAGAGATGTTCACGAAGCCGGCCGGCTAACCGCCCGGCCGGGGGTCGTCCTTCGCCCCCGCGACCGGCGGCGGGTCCGCCTCCGGCTGCTTCCCGTCGCCCCGTACCAGCGCCACGGCGCACACCATGAGCGCGAACGCGGCGGCCGTCCGCCACGTCGGGGCCTCGCCGAGGTACCACCACGCGAACGCCACGAACACCGTCAGCGTGATGACCTCCTGCATCAGCTTCAGCTGCGTCGCCGTCAGCGTCTCGGACCCCAGGCGGTTCGCCGGGACTTGAAGCGCGTACTCCGGCAGCGCGATCAGCCAGCTCACGAGGATGACGGCGAGGAGCGCCTTGTCCTTGTGCTTCAGGTGGCCGTACCACGCGACCGTCATGAACGTGTTCGACGCGACCAGCAGCAGCGCGGTGAAGACGACGGTGCGCATTCGTAAGTATCCAAAAAGGAACCCCTCGTCGTGAGCGGACGAGGGGTCGGGCGTTCCACTTCGATCCGGCTTTACTTCATCGGCGCTACGGCCGGGGCGGTCCCGCCGACGAGCACGATCTCCGCCTTCGGCTTCATCTGTGCCACGACGGCCTCCCGCAGCCGGACGGCGTAGACGCCCCGCACGTCCTCCTTCACGTCCTCGAACTTCCGCGGCGTGCCGGCCTTCTTCGCCGTACACATGATGAGGTGCAGGCCGAACTCCGTCTGCACCACGTCGCTCGTGTCGAACGGCTTCAGCGCGAACGCCGCCTTCGCGAACGGCTCGACCATCGCCCCGACCCGCGGGAAGTAGCTCAGGTCGCCGCCGTTCTTCTTCGACGGGCACGCCGAGTACTTCTGCGCGTAGGCCGCGAACAGTTCGTCCGCCCGCTTCGTCCGGGCCTGCTCTTTCGCCAGCGCGTCGCCCGGGGCCGCGTCGGCCGTCTTCTTCGCCTCGGCCTCGACCGTCTGCTTGATCGCGGCCAGCGTCTTCTTCGCCTCCTCGACCTTCGCCGCATCCGTGCCGGGCGTCATGAGGATGTGGCGGGCGCGGACCGAGGAGCCGTCGAACACGTCCGGGCTGCTGTCGAACAGCTTTTTCAGCTCCGCGTCGCTGCCCTGCTGCTTGAGGAACTTGTCCCACTTCATCTGGGCGGCGACTTCCACGCGGAACTCGGCCTCGGTCAGCATCATCTGTTCGAGCTGCTTCTGGTAATCGACGTTCCCCTTCTTCAGCTCGCCCTTCAGCTCCTCGATGAGCTTGTCCACCTCGGCCGGCTCGGCCGTCATCTTCAAGGCGTTTAGGTACTGGTCGATGATGTAGTTCTCGACCAGGTGGTTCAAAATCTCCTTCCGGGCGATCTCGCGTTCTTCCTGCGGGAACTGCCGCAAGGCGCGGTACACGGCGACTTCCGGGATGTCCTGGCCGTTGACCTTCGCGGCCACGCCGGTCGGCCGGGGTTCCGGCTTCGGCGATTCCGCGGGCACGACGGCCGGCGGCGGGACGGCCCCGGCGGTGGGCGTCATCGGGGCCGGGGTCATGGGCGCGGCCGCGGCGGGCGGGGTCACGGGCGGGAGCGTGGCGGGCGCGGTGGCCGGCGGCAGCGCCGGCGGGGCGACCGGGGCCTGGGCGGACGCGGACGACGCCAACACGGACGCGGTGAGCAGCGCCGCCGCCCGACGGGTGAATGAACGCATAATCGGAACTTCCTCCTGAAGCGAGCCGGGCCGATTGGTCCGTCGCGTTTCCCCCACATCAACGGGAACACCGGCTCTTTGAGACCGACCGGCATACCGTGGGCGGGGCAGGATGTCGAGAGGAAAAACCCACAGAGTAGTAGGCACACTCCGTGTGCCGTCTGCTGCCGGTCGCAGCGACTCGGGCGAACTCGCTGGGCGCATGAACGAGACGGCACACGGAGTGTGCCTACTACTTTGTCACGTCTGGATCGCGTCGTAGCTCGCCAGCGCGTAGCCGCCGAAGAGGATCGCCGGCAGCCACGCGGCCAGCGGCGCGGAGAGGAGGTCGTTCTCGCCGAGGTACTTGCACCCGTACACGGCCGCGTAGAAGATCGCGCACATCACCAGGCACGTCCCGGCGCTCACCAGGACGTGCCGGTTGTGGTCGCGGAGGATGATCGTCAGGCCGATCATCACCATCAGGAACCCGACCAGCGGCCGCGTGTACCGCATGTGGAACAGCACCGCGACCGGGGCCATCCGCCGCGGGTCCGGCCGCGACAGGATGTCCCGCAGCTTCGCCGTCGAGGCGTAGCTGTACCACTTCGACCCGCGGGTCAGCGCGTCGAAGTCCACCTCCCGCGTGGCCAGGAAGTACTTCCGCGGGCCGAGCGGCGTCAGCGTCGGCGGCAGCGGCTCCGGCACGACCTCCGGCTTCGTGTTGAACAGCACCCACCCAGCCGGGCGGGTTCCTTCCGCGGGGACGTAGACGGCTTCCTCCGCCTGCACGTCGTTCACGGCCGCGGCCGCGGACTCGGCGAAGTTCGCGTAGAACCCCTTCACCCGCAGCTCGCGGCGGAACCCGCTCGTCGCCTCAATGTGCACACCCGTCGAGTCGTAGGCCCCGCGGAGGTCGATCGGCCGCTCGTCGTTCGGGTCGTCGCGGGCTACCTGGAGTTCGTCCGAGATGTTCGGGATGAGCAGCTCCTGGCTGAGCGGCCCGAGCGCCAGCACGAGGATCGCGCCGACCAGCACCGGGCGGATGATCCGGTGCGTCGGGACGCCGGCGGACAGTTGCGGCAGGAGTTCGTTGTTCCGCTGCGCCCAGGCCATCGTGAACACGGCCGCGAGCAGCGCGATGGATTCGCACAGGCGGTCGAAGATCATGACCATCTGCGGGCCGTAGTACCGGACGACGTGCCGGAGCATGTTCCCGAGCGACCCCTTGCCGGCGAAGTCGTCGAGGTTCGTGAACAGGTCGATGACGACGTAGAGGCTCAGCAGGCTGGTCAGCACGATGGCGTAGGACCGCACGAACGCGAGGAACAGCATCCGGTCGAGGGTGTGCATCAGGGCCTCCGCACGCCCGGCTGGTAGCGGTCCACGTACTGCACGATGTACACGTTCCCGGTGGTGGCCGCGAACGTGCCGAACCCGTTCGCCCGCAGCTCTTCCATCGCCCGGCCGCGGGACCGGTGCTCGTACTCCATGCGGTAGATCGCCGTCATGAACCCGGTCCGGTGCAGCCCGGCCTTGCAGTGCAACAGGACCGGGTAGTTCTTCGGGTCGTCGAGAATCTTCAGGTATTCTTCGATCACGGCGGGCCGCTTCCCGTTGGCGAACTCGTGCGGCGGGACGATTTCCCCGCCGAACAGCGCGTAATAATTCACCCCCAGCTCGCGGCACAGCTCGCTCTCGCGGACGGACGGCTTCGCCAGCCACTCTTCCGGCATGAACGGATCGACGTTCTCTTCCTGCAGGTTGATGACGGTGCGAATCCCGGCGTCCCGGACGATGGCCCTTAGCCCGCCGGCGGTGAACTGCCCGCTGCGGTAGAACTTGCCGGGGGTGACGACGCGGAAGCGTTTCAAGTTGGTGTACTGCGAGCGGTAGTACGCCGCCGGCACGCCGACGGCGACGAGGCCCACGATCACGCCGAGTACCCACCGGCCCCAGGTCGGCATCCGCACCCCCGCTGATGGTTCGAGAATCCGGAGCGTTATGACGGAGGCGGGGGAAACTGTCAACGGGAACAGGCTGCCGTCGCAACAGCGAGCGTCACGGCGTGAGCGTGACGTGTCTCGGAATCGCGGCGATGGGTTGCCATCTCTTGTAGAACCCTGAGCGGAAGCGACGGGGTGTGGGACCAACCCCCACACCCCGTCGCTTCCGCTCAGGGTTCTACAAGACCAGCCGTTGCGGTTGCAACCGGTCGCGGGTGTGCGGTATATCGGAACGCCATTATTCCCGTACAAGGACGTGCCCATGACGGCGGCCCGCAAGCTCGCCTTCGATTCCGTCGCGTTCGCCCGGCAGGTGCTGCACGCCGAGGCCGACGCGCTCAAGCTCGTCGCCGAGCGGATCGGGGCCGACTTTGAAGCCGTCGTCGAAGTCCTGGCGAATTGCCGCGGGCGGGTCGCGGTCGTCGGCGTCGGCAAGTCGGCGGACGTGGGGCAGAAGCTCGTCGGCACGCTCAACTCCACCGGCACGCGGGCCTACACGCTGGACGCGACGCGGGCGGCGCACGGCGACCTCGGCATGGTCGCGCCCGAAGACATGGTGGTGTTGCTCTCGCACAGCGGCGAGAGCGCGGAGATCGTCCGGCTGCTCGGCCCGCTCCGCGAGTTCGCGGCGAAGTTGCTCGCGATCACGGGGAACGCGACCGGCACGCTGGCGAAGGCCGCGGACGCGAGCATCGTGTACGGCCCGATCACGGAAGCGTGCCCGAACCGGCTCGCGCCGAGCACCAGCACGACGGTGATGATCGCGCTCGGCGACGCGCTCGCGTTCGCGCTCGGCGAGCGGCGGAACTTCCGGGCGGACGACTTCGCGCGGTTCCACCCGGCCGGCAGCCTCGGCCGCAAGCTCGCCGGCGTGGACGCGTTCATGCGGCACGGCGACGAGCTGCGGCTGGCGAGGGTGACGGACACGGTTCGCAGCGTGTTCGCGACGGCCCGGCACGCCGGCCGCCGCACCGGGGCGATCATGCTCGTGGACGCGGACGGCAAATTGGCCGGGCTGTTCACGGACTCGGACCTAGCGCGGCTCTTTGAACAAAACGCGGACGCGGCGTTCGACGGCCCGATCTCGGCCGTCATGACCCGCACGCCGATCACGATCCGCCCGACCGCGAAGGTCGCAGAGGCGGTCGAGTTGATGCGTGCGTGGAAGGTGAGCGAGCTGCCGGTGGTGGACGCGGCCGGCCGCCCCGTCGGCATGATCGACATTACCGACCTGATCGGCCTGGAACCGCCGAACGGCCCGCCGAGTCCGCGACCGGCGTTGCGGTTGCTCGCGGGTCGGACCGAGTAAAAATAGTAGTAGGCACACTCCGTGTGCCGTCTCCTTCCTGCCGCGGGGGGTTCGCCCGAGTCGCTGCGGCCGACAGCAGACGGCACACGGAGTGTGCCTACTACTTTGGAAAGGACTTCCGAAGTTGCCCCACCTGACCGCCAGCGAGTTGGCCGACCGCGCGAGTAACGTCTCGCTGCTGCTGCTCGACGTGGACGGCGTCCTCACGGACGGCAGCATCCTGTACGCCGACGACGGCGCGGAACTGAAGCGGTTCCACGTCCGCGACGGGTCGGGGTTGAAGTTCTGGCGGGAACTGGGTAATCGGGCCGCGATTGTCTCCGGGCGAACGTCCGCCGCCGTCGCCCGCCGCGCCGCGGAACTCGGCGTCGGCCCCGTGCTGCAGGGCCGCGGCGAGAAGCTGCCGGCGCTCCACGAGGTACTGGCGGAGACGGGCCTGCGGCCGGACCAGGTGTGCGCCATCGGCGACGACCTGCCAGACCTGCCGGTGCTGACCCGCGTGGGGCTGGCCTTGGCCGTGGCTGATGCGTGTGCCGAGGTGCGGGCCGCGGCCCATTACGTGACGAAGACGCCCGGCGGTCGCGGGGCCGTGCGGGACGCGGTCGAGTGGCTGCTGACGCTCAAGGGGCAGTGGGCCGGGGTGGTGGGGAAGCATTCGTAAATTCCGAGGACCGTTCTTCCCGTGTGGACGCCGCGCCGGATTCTGTTGCTCGTCATCGGCCTGTTCGCGTTCGGCGCGGCCTATACCGGGTACGCGCAACTCTTCGGCGCGATCGACGGCCTACCCAACCTCCCGCCGAAGTACCTCGAAGCCGTCAACGCCCCGCTGCCACCCATCGTCTTCGCCGAGTCGCCGACCATCCGCCGGCTGAAGGACGCCTTCGGCGAGAACTGCGCCGAGATCGAGTCGAACTACCCGACCCGGCTCGAACTCCGCGACCAGGGGATCGTGTTCGCCGCCGGCCGGCCGGACCCGATCGACACGCCGTCCCGGTTCGTCCGGCTCGCGCCGTTCAGCATGGCCCAGTTCGGCAAGCCGCAGCCGGGGCAGGTCACGGAGGTGACCACCCTGCACGGCGACGAGGCGATCGTCGAACTCGACCGGCCCATCGGCAACGAGCGGGAGATGCTCACCGGGAAGGCGAAGATCGTCGGCATGGAGTTGCGGGCCGTCCCGAGCCCGATCGCCCGGACCGACCCGCGGAACGGCCGCGTCCTCATCGTCAACAACCAGCAGTCGAACGACCCGAACGACTACTTCGTGTTCAAGACGCCCGGCCCGCTCACGTACCGCACGCAGGACCACCCGCACCTGGTCGCGAACCCGACCGCCCCGCACGTCGAGACGGCGGCCGTCGTGGAGGTCGTGAACCGCGGCAACCAGCCGCGGCCGATCCGCGGCGTCGGGCTGCCGAGCGTGCCGCTGACGGCCGACGACGTGCTGAACGGCAACGTCCTCGCGGACATGGCCCTCGGTCGGCACACGCCGCCGCCGACGATCACCGCCGAGGGGATGCGAATTTACCTGAAGCCCCGCGACGCGAAGCCGCCGAAGCCGGGCGAGAAGGGCACGGGCTTCAGCGGCATCCGCGAGATGGTGCTGATCGAGAACGTCGAGTTCAACCTCTGGAGCGACGGCAAGACGAACCTGTTCGTGGAGCCGAACGCGAAGCCGCAGACGACGTCCGCGACCGTGACGGCGGACCCGCCGGTCGGCCTCGCGGCCCTCGGCGGCGGCCTCGTGGACGGCGGGACGGCGGCGAAGCGGGTGGCCGAGAAGTCGCTCGTCCGCATCCGCACGCTCGGCGCGTTCCACTACGACTGGACGACGAACACGGCCCGGTTCGCCGTCGCCACGAACGCCAACCCGCTCTTGCCGAACAACGTCGAGACCACCCGCCTCTCGCCGCTCGGCGGGCGGGACCACCTGATCTGCCAGCTCCTGGAAATCGAGTTCAACGGCCCGATCTCGCGGACGCCGAACGCGGCCGCGGACAAGGGGAAAGCGCCGACCAGCCAGTTCAAGAACCTCCGCGCCACCGGGCCGAGCGTCTACCTCGCCGCCGAGAGCGAAGGCTTGCAGGCGTTCGGCACGGCGCTGATTCACGAAACCGACCCGGCGAAGCGGTTGTCGCGCTCGACGCTCCGCGGCTCGCCACTGGTGGCCGTGCGGCAAGGGAACCGGCTCGTCACCGGCACGGCCGCCACGAAGACCGCCCCCGCCACGACGGGGCAACTCGTCCTCGAAACCGTCGAGCCGCCGCCGAACACGAAGCTGCCGAAGGCGACGCGGGTGGAGGTTCTCGGCCCCGGCAAGGTGGACCTCTTCGACGAGGCGACGAAGACGAACACGCTGACCGCGAGCTGGGTCCACTCGTTGAACCAGACGAAGGACAAGGTCGGCGACAAGGAGTGCGACCTGCTCGTGTTCGTCGGCGACGGCCGGTTCACCGACCCGAAGACGGGGTTCGACCTGAAGGCCGACACGCTGAAATTGTGGCTGGAATCCAGCCAATCCGCGACGAAGGGCGGCACGGCCGCGGCGAGCATGGAGGCGGCGAAGCCGGCCCGCGTGCAGGGCGTCGGCCACGTCGAGGGCGTGTCGGACGGCACGCTCATCAAGAACACCGACCTGTTCAACGCCTTCTTCAAGGACGTGCCGAAGCCGATCGCGCAACCGCCGACGACGAGCGCGAAGCCGGCCGTCGCCGCGGCGACGATCCCGCCGCCCGCCGTCGGGCAGCCGTCGCCGTTCGTGGAGCCGGTCGTCGTCGTCACGCCGGAGGTTCCGAAGAAGAAGCCGCTGGAACTGTCCGCCCGGCAGATCGACGTGACCATCGCCCGCTCGCCACTCCCATTGAAGGGGAACGAAAAACCGGGTGAGAAGCCGGGGGTCAAGTACGAGATCGACACGGCCCGGTGCGAGGGGCGGGTGGTGGCGTTCCAGCCCGCGGCGGAGCCGCACAAGCCGACGGCGCTGCACATCCTCGGCGACGCGCTGACCATCGACCACCTCGCCGCCGGGCACGCCATGCACGTCGTCGGCACGGTCGAGAAGGTCGCTTACGTGCAGTTCGAGGACACGACGATCACCGGGCCGGACGTGGACATCAACCAGCCGAACAACGTCGTCACCGTGAAGGGCCGCGGGCAACTGCGGATGCCGAGTTCGACCGACCTCGCCGGCACGCCGCTGGGCGAGAAGTCCGAGATGCTCGTGGACTGGCAGCACGGCATGACGTTCAAGGGCGAACTCCGCACGGCCGAGTTCGTCGGGCAGGTGCAGGCGGTGCAGCTGCCGCCGGAGCGGAAAGCAAATTCGTCCGCGAAGGTGGCGATCAACGCGGGGCCGTGGCAGCGGTCCTACGTCATCTGCCACCGGCTGACGGTCGTGTTCGACCGGCCGGTCTACTTCAACCAACTCAAGCAGTCGCAGAACGCGCCGGCCGCGGCCCGCGAGGGAGAAAAGAAGGACGAGGCGAAAGTCGAGCGGGTGCTGTGCGAGCCGCAGCCGGAGGACGACGAGGACCGCGGCAAGGCCCCGGCCCGGCCGGCGAACTACGTCTACTTCGCGGACGAGACGATCGACCGCAAGACCGGCAAGCACGTCAAGGCGCAGCGGATCACCGCGAAGTTCCTCGACGTGCAGGTGCAGGAAACGCGGACGCTCATCCACGCGACCGGCCCCGGCGAGACCCGCACGCTGCAACTCGGCTCGAAGGACGCGCAGCAACAACCCGGCGTCACGCCCGCGGCAGCGCCAGCAGCGAACGCGAAGGCCGAGCAGGAGATGAAGCTCACCGTCGTCCGGTTCGCGGAGCGCCTTCAAATCGAGGACAAGAAGCAAATTTTCCAGAAGGCGGTGTTCACCAGTAACGTCCGCACGTTCCACATCCCGACGGACGTGCTGGACCTGGACGTGCCGGAGCACACGGCCCCGCCGCGGTCGATGGTGCTGAAGTGTACCGACACGATGACGGCGACCGCGTACCAGAACAAGCAGGGCGTCGAGGAGCGCCGCACGCTGGAGGCCGTCGGCGACGCGCGGGTGCGGACGGACGACTACGACGGCGTCGGCCACGTCGTGAAGTACGACGGCAACCTGGTCATCCTGGAAGCCTACGGCGACGGCCAGGCGACGCTGTACAAGCGGCAGGGCGGCGTCGGCCGGGAGAAGGACTACAAGAGCGGCAACCCGCTGACGTACAACACGAAGACCGGCCAGGTCAGCGGCGCGGAAAGCTCCGGCGGCACGTTCTCGAAGTGAAGACGAATTGGCCACAGATCAACACAGATAAAGACAGATCAGACATAAAACATTTCAAAGACGGTGATTTGCCTTTTCTTCTGACCAGATTCTTGGTTTTCTCTTATCTGTGATTTCTGTGTTCATCTGTGGCTCATTCTTCCGGACACTCCCATGATCCGCGTGTACCGTTGGGACCCCGAGACGAAGACCGGCTCCTGCCTCGAACAGCCCGAACTGCCGCCGTCCGCGGCGGACGTGACCGGCGAGGCCGTGCTGTGGATCGATCTGCACAACCCGACGCCGGCCGAGGAGGAGAAGGTCTTCAAGCAGTTCCTCGCGATCCACCCGCTGACGCTCGACGACGTGACCCGCCCGCGGCGGCTGCCGGAGGAAGGGGCGCACCTGCCGAAGGTCGAGGAGTTCCCGGACTACCTATTCGTAGTGGTGAACCCGCTGCCGGCCGAGGTGTGCGACCCGTCGCACGCCGGCACGCCGCCGGATTTCGAGGACACGCTCGAACCGGGCAAGCCGAAGAAGGCGGGCCTCCGGGGGACGTGGAAGCGGCCGCAGCTCAGCGGCATCGTGACGGAGAACGTGCTGGTCACGCACCACTACGACGACCTGCCGTGCGTGCGGATGGTCGGCGAGCAGGTGCGGCGGCGCGGCGACACGACGCGGCGGGGGCCGGACTTCCTGTTCCACCTGATCCTGGACGAGATGGTGGACGAGTACGCCCCGGTGGTGGAGCGGTTCGCCGAGCGGCTGGACAAGCTGGAGACGCGGCTGTTCGCCCGCCCCGGCAAGTACACGCTGACGCACCTGCTGCGAATGAAGCGGCAGGTCATCTTCCTCCGCAAGACGCTGATCCTGGAGCGGGAAGTGCTGTCCCGCTTGGTCCGCGGCGAGTTCGAGTTAGTACGGGCGGACGAGATCGTGTACTACCGCAACGTGTACGACCACCTGGTGCGATACACGGAGCTGATCGAGGGGGCGCGGGAAATGGTCAGCGACCTGATGCAGTCGCACCTGGCGGCGGCGTCGAACAAGTTGAACGAGATCATGAAGGTGCTGACGATGATCTCGACGATCATCCTGCCGCTGACGCTGATTGCCGGCGTGTACGGGATGAACTTCGACAACATGCCCGAGACGAAGTGGCCGAACGGGTACTACTACGCGCTGGGCTTGATGGCCGTGACCGCGGTGGCGACGGTGGGGGTGTTCCGGTGGCGGAAGTGGATATGAGGCGAGTAGGGACGTGTCATGAGGCAAGTGGAGTGGCTGACGAGCAGCGACCCTGTACGGATGCTCGCCGGACACCGGAAGCTCACCAAGCTTAGCGTCCGCAAGGCTCGTCTCTTCTGCGTCGCATGTTGTCGATACGTCGCGCACCACATGTGGGCTGAGGCCAGCCGGTTGGCGATGGAGGTCGCCGAGAGATACGCCGACGGGGAGGCAACTGCGGAAGAGGCAGAGACTGCTTACGAAGATGTGTTCCGTGCCTCTGCAAGTGTGTTCGGGAGGTACCGTTCAAGCTGGGACTACGACGTGCTGGACGAGCCCGATCGGGCTATGGTGTTGGCGAATACGTGTGCGATGGATAGCTGCGACTCTTATCCAGATGCGGATAGTGCTTCTCGGTCCGCCGCTGAGATCGCTCAAATCGACCGAACGATTCACCCCCAACCGGAACTCTTACGGTGCATCTTCGGGAACCCGTTCCGTCCGGTCGGGTTCGACCCAGCGTGGCGCACGTCCACCGCCGTCGGCCTCGCGGACGCGATCTACGCCGACCGGGCGTTCGACCGGCTGCCGATCCTGGCGGA
>NZ_JCABYM010000129.1:0-19926 GCF_059499385.1 Limnoglobus sp.
GCGGGTAGCTCACCCCCCTCCCTAACCCTCCCCCCCAAGGGGGGAGGGAACAAGACAACGAACCCCGGACGGGGGTTTAGTAAATGAGCGCCAGCCCCGTCACGAGTGGGACCTGGAACAGCAGGCCGCTGACCGTGAACCCCGGCGGGTACAGGTAGTACGGCGTCGGGCCGCCCGGCATGCACTTCCCGGCGCTCGTGTCGTACCGGTTCTTGTGGACCCCCGACGCGTAGTTGTGCGGGAGCAGGGCCACGTCCTTGATGAAGTACAGCGACGACACGAACGCCTGCGCCGGCCCGAGGTCCCACGCCGCCCGCTCCCCGTTCGGCTCCTCGAAGTACAGCCGGCGGTGGATCACGTAGTTCGGCTCCAGCCGCGTCTGCATCGGCGGGTACGCTTCCGTCTTCGGCCGGTACGTCAGCGGCTCCGTGGACAGCGGGGCCGGGACCGGGAACGGGTCGCGGCGGTTGCCGAGTTCCTGCTGAATCCGGCCGTCCAGGTCCTTGTCGGACGTGAGCCGGAACACGTTGTCCCGGTTCGGCAGCGTCCCCTTCGTCAGCTCCGGCTGCCGGCCCTCGGTCACGGCCGGCGGGTCCTTCTTCGGCAGCGGCTCGTCCTTCTTCGGCTCCGCCTGCGGCGGGCGGACGAACGCCGTCGGCACGGCCGGGACGCTCACCGGCGCGGTCTCGCCGGCGGTCTTCTGGAACGTCAGCGTCTTCGGGACGAGGCCCGGTTGCGTCGGGATCGGGGCGGCCGTGACGGTCAGCTTCGGGAGCGTGCCGACCGGCACGCCGGGCGTGGTCGGGACTTGTTGGAACGGCGTCCACTTCGGCGGCGGCTGGCCGGTGACGGCAGACGGCGGGACACTCGCCGGCGGCTGGGCGAACAGCCCGCCGCCGACGGCCGCGAGGACGGCGAGGCTAATCCCCGTCCGCCGTGCCGTAGTTCGACACGCTGTAGTTCGGGGCTTCTTGCGTGATTGAGATGTCATGCGGGTGGCTCTCCTGTACCGACGCCCCGCTCACCTGGATGAACCGGGCCTTCGTCCTGAGTTCTTCGAGCGTCCTGGCTCCGACGTACCCCATGCCCGACCGGATGCCGCCGACCAACTGGAACACGAACGGCGCGAGCGGCCCCTTGAACGGGACCCGCCCCTCGACGCCCTCCGGGACCATCTTCCCGTTCGCCGTCCCGCCGCCCTGCTGGTAGCGGTCGGCGCTGCCGGCCTGCATCGCCCCGAGCGACCCCATGCCGCGGTACGCCTTGAACGTCCGCCCGCGGTAGAGGATCACCTGCCCCGGACTCTCGGCCAGCCCGGCGAACAGCCCGCCGATCATGACGCTGTGCGACCCGACGGCGAGGGCCTTCGTGATGTCCCCGGAGTACCGGATGCCGCCGTCCCCGATGACGGGAACGCCGGACCCCTTCAGCGCCTTGACGGCGTTGTGGATCGCGGAAATCTGCGGCACGCCCACGCCCGACACGATCCGCGTTGTACAAATGCTCCCCGGTCCCACGCCGGCCTTTACGCCGTCCGCCCCCGCGTCGGCCAGCGCCTTCGCCCCGGCCTCCGTCGCGACGTTCCCGGCGATCACGTCGATCGCGTACCGCCGCTTCAGCTCCTTCACCGTCTCCACGACGTTCCGCGAGTGGCCGTGCGCCGAGTCCACGACCAGCACGTCCACCCCGGCGTCGATGAGCGAGTGCGCCCGCTCGAAGTCCAGCACCCCGATCGCCGCCCCGACCCGCAGCCGGCCGCGGGTGTCCTTGCACGCGTTCGGGAAGTTCTGCGCCTTGTCAATGTCCTTGATCGTGATTAACCCCTTCAGTCGGTATTCATCGTCCACCAGGAGCAGCTTCTCCACCTTATTTTTCGTCAGCCGCCGCTCCGCCTCCTCCAGCGTCGGGGCCTCGTTCCCCGAAACCACCGCCGTGACCAGGTTCTCCTTCGTCATCACCTCGGACAGCTTCTGGTCGTTGTCCGCGAGGAACTTCAGGTCCCGCCGGGTGAGGATGCCCTTCAGGTAGCCGTTCACGGTGATCGGCACGCCGCTGATGTGGTGCTGCTCCATGATCCGGCGGGCGTTGCCGACGGTCTCGTCCGGCGGGAGCGTGACCGGGTCGGTGATGATGCCGTTCTCGGACCGCTTGACCTTGTCCACCTCGCGGGTCTGGGCCGGGACGGACAGGTTCTTGTGGATGATCCCGATGCCGCCCTCCTGGGCGAGGGCGATGGCGAGTTCGCTCTCGGTGACGGTGTCCATCGGCGACGAGATGATCGGGACGTTCAGCCGGACGGACCGGGTGAGTTGGGTGCGAACGTCCACGTCCTTCGGCACGACCTCGCTGTAGCCGGGTTCGAGCAGCACGTCGTCGAAGGTGATGCCCTGATACGCGATCCGGTCCTGCATGGCGTGCCCTCGGGATGGCCCCGCGGCCGCCGGGAACACGGGGTCGTGTGAAATAACGGTGATGGGGGATTATAGCAAGGGCGGCCACTTCCGACCGCGAAGGTGGCGTGAAGGGTCCGCCGCGGTTTTCGCTAGGGGTTGGGTCGTGCGGGGGATATGATCCGGGTCGATCCCTACTCCCACACCGAGGCGGCCGAACATGGACCCATTCTCCGGGGCGCTCGTCGCGGGCCTGAGCTTCTTCCTCATCCTGACCACGGCGGTCCCGTTCCTGCTGTTCCTCGTCGCGCTGGTGTACGTCGCCCTGCGGGTGCGGGACGCGAAGGCGGAACACCCGGACCCGGAACTCGGGCTGAAGACGGCGTACTGGTTCCTGTACACCCTCGGCGTCCTGGTCGCGCACTTCGGCGCGACGATCCTACTGTCCCACTGGCTGCAACTACTCGAACTGACCGGCCCGGCCCCGCAGCGGATGATGGTCCCCGGCGGGTTCGGGCGGCCGGCGGTGGCGGCGAACGACGACTGGAGCGCGGCGTCCCGGACCGGGTGGGGGATGACGCTGGCCGGCCTGTTGCTCGCCGGCGCGTTCTACCTCGTCGGCGCGCTCGGCACGCGGGACAAGGAGTGGCCGACGGTCCGCCGGGTGTTCACCGGCGGCCGGATCGCCGTCGGCGGCATGATCGTGGTGTTCGCGTTCACGTTCCTGTTCGTGATGCAGTTCCAACGGGAGTTGCCGCCGGGCCTCTACGAATCGGCGCTGGCGGCCCTCGCCGTGTGGCTGCCGTCGTTGGCGGTCCACGTCTTCCTGTTCCGGTGGGGCGGGACGCCGGCGTACCACGTCCCGGCCGAGGTCCCCCGGCGGCGGGGCCGCAGCCGGTACGTGGAGGACGAGGAACCGCGGGCGGAACCCGACCGTGCCCGGCAGACGCCGCGGGACGAGGAAAGCCCGCCGCGGCCGGACGACGACGAGGGCGAGCAGCCCCGCCGCCGGCGGCCCCGTGACGACGATTAAATCCTGCGACCGCGGGCGTCCCGCCCGCCACGGCCCCAGCCACTTGAGACAGGTCCCCGCGGCCGGGAAGGTGGGCGGGCGGGACGCCCGCGGTCCCAGCCCCGCCGCCGGCGGCCCCGCGACGATTAGCGAGCTAGACTACCCGCGATGCCCACGCTCGAATCCCTGCTGGCCGCGCTGCCCGGCGGGCGGCGCGTCTACCACTCGCTCCGCTGGTTGGGGCGGCTGCTCGCGCTGTGGCGAAGTCCGAACCGTCGGTTCCTCGCGTTCCCGCCGGGGCACTTCGCGTCGCCGCTGCCGGACCACGCCGACATCGAGCGGGACCACCCGCGGCTCGCGACCGCGACGGCGTTGCCGGGAATTGATCTGCGAGTTGCGGGGCAACTCGAACTGTTGAAGCAGCTCGCCGGCGAGTTGCCGTTCCCGGACCGGCCGACGCCGGGGTTCCGCTACCACTTCGAGAACGAGTTCTTCTCCTACGCCGACGCGGCGTACCTCGTCGGCGTCCTCCGCCACGTCCGGCCGCGGCGGGTCGTCGAGGTCGGGTCCGGGTTCTCGTCCGCGCTGATGCTGGACGTTCGCGACCGGCTCGGGGTGTCGCCGGAGTTGACGTTCATCGAGCCGTACCCGACGCGGCTGAACGCGCTCTTGACGGCGAAGGACCGCGCGAGTTGCACGTTGATCGAGAAGCCGGTGCAGGCCGTGCCGCTGGACGTGTTCCGCCGGCTGGGGGCGAACGACATCCTGTTCATCGACTCGTCGCACGTGGCGAAGATCGGGTCGGACGTGAACCACCTGTTTTTCGAGGTGCTCCCGGCCCTGCGGCCGGGCGTGCTGGTTCACGTCCACGACATCTTCTGGCCGTTCGAGTACCCGAAGGCGTGGTACGACCGCGGCTGGGCGTGGAACGAGGCGTACCTACTGCGAGCGGTCTTGACGAGTGGCGGGCGGTATCGCGTGGTGCTGTTCCCGTCGTACCTGGAGGCGCATCACGCCGAGGCGGTGCGGGCGGCGATGCCGACGGCGTTGCGGCGGGCGGAGGCGACCCCGGAGACGGGGGCGAGCAGTGTGTGGTTGGAGGTGACGGACAAGACCTGACTTCCGAAGTCCGGCTTCGACTTCGGAAGTCGATCCCACGGAGGGGCGTTCGCGAGAAACGGGTGTCATTGCCGCATCGACTTCCGAAGTCGAAGCCGGACTTCGGAAGTCTGGGTCTTACCGGAACAGGTGGCTGTAGACGCCGTGGCAGCTGTTCGCCGGGACGCCGATGCCGGGGCCGTAGATCGGCGTCGGGCAGTTCTTCCGCAGCCCGCTGAGGCCGCCGCACCCGTTCGCCCCGTGGAACACGCTGATCGGCAGGTCGCTACAGCCGGGGTTGCACGCCGCGAAGAACCCCTTCGAGCTGCCGAGCGCGAACTTCGCGTCGCAGCAGGCGTTGCCGCCCGCGAGCTTGCCGAGCAGCGCCTTTTTCGTGCCCGCGCTGCACCCGCCGCAGTCCGCGGCCGTGCCGACGCCGTTCACGACGACCGGGGCGCACGTGTCGCAGTCCTTCTTCCCGCCGGCCTGGGCGAACCCGCCGACGACGAGGGCGAGCGCGGCCGCGGCCAGGGTCCGCATCATCAGTCCGTGACGCATGGTGTGTTCCTTTCAAAGTGAAGAATCGAGGCCGCTGATTGTTTCGCGGCACGTCTGGCATCGGCGGGAAGGGATTCGTCGAATCGGGGACAGCGAAAAAAATGTGCGAACCGGATTCAAGTCCCGGTCGGGTTCGTGCAGAGTTGCCGAGGGCGGCGGAAACGGCAGTCGATGGGGTGGGCGGGGATGTGCCTACTGTTCCAGTCGCGCGAGCAGCCGGCCGTAGTCCGCGGCCCGGTCGGTCCACAGCCCGCGGCGGCGGGCCTTCCGGTTCGGCCAGTTCACCAGGTTCAGGTGGTCGGCGTTCCACACGTCCGTCCGCTCGCCCCACGTCGCGCTCGCGAGGCTGACCACGCCGTCGTTCGGCCCCTCGGCCTTGGCGACAATCCGCGAGGGCAGCCACCAGACGGCCGCGAGCAGCGGCCTCTCGCACACCCCGGCGACCGACGCGTACCGCACGCCCGGCGCGTCCGGCACGTCCTCGTTAAACCGCCGGCACGCGTCGATCGTTAAATCGTGAAACGCATCCTCCGGCAGTCCGGCGGCGCGGAGCAGCGGGCGGAAGAACCGCGCCATCCGGTACAGCCCCCAATCGGCGAACGTCGTCCCGCGGTGCGGCGTGCCGATGGTCGTCAGCGACAGGACGCGGTTCTCGCCGCCGAGCTTCGAGATCATGTACCGGGCGTCCAGCCCGCCGAGGCTGTGGCCGACGACGTGGACCGGCTGCGGCCCGACTTCCCGCTTCAGGTACGAGAGCAACTCCGCGGCGCGGGTGGCGACGCCGGCCGTCGGGCTGAGCCGCGGCACGAGGACGCGGTTCCCGGCGGCCCGCAACGAGTCGCCGATGCCGGGGAAGTATTCCTTCACCGGGCGGCGGCAAACGAGGATGCGGTCGAACCCGCACAGGCCGTGGAGGAGCACGATCGGGGCACGCAGCGTCGGCGCGACAGGCACGTTCATGTCGGTTGCAATCCGTTCGGCGATCCGTACCATGTCGGCGATTCGGGACGTGGCGGTTTAACAAATCGGACACGGTTTCTGAACGGGACTAACCTAGCACCTTCACGGTTTCTACGCCATGCAAATTTCGACCGCGACCCCCGGCAAGACCCGCATCGGCTGGATCGGCACCGGCGTCATGGGCCGGTGGATGTGCGAGCACGCCATGAAGAAGGGGTACGCCGCGACGGTGTACAACCGTAGCCGGGAGAAGGCCCAGCCGCTGCTGGACCAGGGGGCGGCGTTCGCGGACACGCCGAAGGCGGTGGCCGCGGCGAGCGACGTGGTGTTCGCCATCGTCGGCTTCCCGGCCGACGTGCGGGAGGTGTTTTTGGGGAAGGACGGGGCGCTGGCCGGGGCGAAGGCGGGCACGGTCCTGGTGGACATGACGACGAGCGAGCCGAGCCTGGCGGTCGAGATTTACGAGGCCGCGAAAGCGAAGGGCGTAGCGTCGCTCGACGCGCCGGTCAGCGGCGGCGACGTGGGGGCGAAGAACGCGGCCCTCAGCATCATGATCGGCGGCGATCAGGGCGTGGTGGCCGCGGTGACGCCGATCTTCGAGGCGATGGGCAAGACGATCGTTCACCAGGGCGGGCCGGGGGCCGGGCAGCACACGAAGATGGTGAACCAGATTCTGATTTCGGCGAACATGATCGCGGTGTGCGAGGGGCTGCTGTACGGGTACAAGGCGGGGCTGGACCTGGAGACGGTGTTCAAGAGCGTGAGCGTCGGGGCGGCCGGGAGCAAGGCGCTGGAGGTGCTGGGGCCGCGGATGCTGGCCCGGAACTTCGAGCCGGGGTTTTACGTGGAGCACTTCATCAAGGACATGGGCATCGCGCTGAAGGAGGCGGAACGGATGAACCTGTCGCTGCCGGGCCTGGCGCTGGCGAAGCAGCTGTACGAGAGCGTGCGGGCCATCGGCTACGGCCGCAAGGGGACGCACGCCCTGCTGCTGGCGCTGGAGGCGATGAGCGGGGTGAAGCGGTAACGGGTTCCACGGCCGGTCGGATTCGGGTACAGTGTGGGTGAACGAACCCCGTGGAATGGAACCATGATCGCGACGCCATCGGCCCCGGACAACGATATGTTCGACCGGATGCTCAACCCGATCCGCGACGCACTGACGCCGGAGGTGGCGCAGGCCATCGTCGATTTGCGGGCGGACGCCACGGTTCAAGCACGGATCGAGGACTTGGCCGACCGCCACCACGAAGGACAACTCACGGCCGACGAGTTGGCCGAGTACGCGAACCTCGTCGGGGCGACGAACATGATCGCCGTCCTTCAGGCGAAGGCGCGGTCGGTGTTGAAGGCCCGTCGGGCGTCATGATCGGGGCCGCGACCCGCCGGTTCGTCCGCGAACGAGCCGGCCATCGGTGCGAATACTGTCGGATGCGGCAGGACGACGAGCCGTTCGTCACGTACCAAACCGAACACGTCATCGCGATCCAACACGGTGGGGACGACGACCCGGACAACCTCGCGCTGGCCTGCTCCCACTGCAACCACCACAAGGGGCCGAACCTCGCGGGCATCGACCCGGACACCGGTGCGATTGTCCCGCTGTTCCACCCCCGTCGTCAGGAATGGTCCGAGCATTTCCGAGTTGAAGGGAACCGAATCTTCGGCCGGACGGCCACGGGTCGGACGACCGTGAGGGTGTTGGTCATGAACGCCCAGGTTCGTGTCGATTTGCGGGCGGAAGTCGATTCCATCGAGGCAGGATGATCGACCGCCGTTGTCAGTTGCCCGAAGGGTTCACCACCACCCCCACCAGCACGTCGTACCCGGCGTGCGCCCCGACGGCGATCCCGAACCCGCGGGCCACGTAGATCGCCGTGAAGAACAGCCCGGCCAGCGCCCGGAACAGGAACACCGGCGTGTGCATCGGCTCCCCATACGGGCCGACGTGGTGCGCCGCCGCGAACACCCCCGCCGCGAACACCCCCGCCACCGGGACCGCGACCACGCTCGGGAACAGCACGCACCGCAGCAGGAACACGCTCAGCGAGAACAGGCCCAGCCGGAACAGCACTTCCTCGTAGATGCCCGCGCCGATGAACGTCACGAACTGCCCGGCCGCCACCGTCTTGAACTGAATCTGGTTCAGCGGCAGCCCGGCCAGCTCCATCAGCGGGCGGAAGTTCCGGCTGATGCCCCACAACAGGAAGGCATACCCGACGCTCTCCACGAGCATCCCGAACCACGTCGAAACAATTTTCTTGGGCCGATCCTTTTCAAACGGCGAGCGGATGAGGAACAGCCCGAGAACCACGAGCGGTACGGCCCAAAGTTGGCCGAAGCCGTAGCGTTCGAGGAACCACCGCAGCCAGATGTCGGCCCCGTTGCGGAGGCCGTCCGGGTTCGGGCCGCCAAGCCAGTGGATGCCGACCTCGTAGACGGCGAACAGCGGCAGCAAGAAGAGGAAGCACGCCCACGGGTGGCGGGTGGCCGCGAGGTAGCTGGGGTCTTTGCGTTCGGCCACGGCAGTCTCGGAACGGGCGGCGGTGCGAGGATTCCGGTTATTCGCCCGCCGCCGCCCGGCATTTCGTCACAGGCACAGGTCCGGATACCACTCGCCGAGCTTCGCCCGCCGCTCGGCCGCGGACAAGGCCCGCACGATGCTCCCGACGCCGGCCGCGGCGAGGTCCACGAACTCCGGCCGCGGCAGCATCTCGCCGTCCGCGTTCGTCAGCACCGCGACGACCGGCCGCATCGACGCCCGCAGGTTCGTCCGGCTGTTGTGCGTCGCCGCCACCACCGCGACGCGGCCGTCGGTCAACTCCACCACCGTGCCGACCGGGTGGAACGACAGGTGCAGCAAGTACTCGGCGAAGTCGCGGTCGAGCTTCCCCTGCTCCGCGAGGAGCATCACTTCCGTGAGCGCCGCCCGCGGGTCCGTCGCCGGGCGGTGCGGGCGGGCGGCCATCAGTGCCGCGTACACGTCCGCCACGGCCAGGAGGCGCGGCAGCGTCGGGATGTCGTCCGTCCGCTGGCCGCTCGGGTAGCCCGTGCCGTCGAGCCGCTCGTGGTGGGCCAGCACCATCTCGGACAGCGGCGCGGTTTCCGGCAGTGCCCGCGCGATGATTTCGGACGAGCGGAAGGCGTGACCCTCGATCTTCCGGCGGTCGTCGTCCGTCAACTGGTCCGCCTTCGCCAAGACTTCCGCGGGAACGTCGAGCATCCCCACGTCCATCATCAGCGCCGCGATGACCGGCAGCGTCGGCTTCATCGCCCACTCGTAGTCGTGCGGGATCAGCCGGGCGAGCACTTGACAGACGTTCAGTGAATGGCACGCGACGAACTTCGCCACGCCGTCCGTCGTCGGGTCGCAGGACAGGAACCGCATCCGGCCGCCCTGCCGCGCATCGTCGAGGATGACTTCCGCGAGATCGACGAAGGCGTTCACATGAACCGCACGGCCCGTGTGCATGGCCGTCAGCAGGAACGACAGCCGCTCCAGCCGCGACTCGTCCGACCGGCGGAGGGCGATGGCGTGTTCCAGGACGCCGAGCCGGTGGCGGATGACCTTGAGCAGGTGCTCGAACCCGTCGCACATCTTGAGTTGGGCTTCGGCCGCGGGCGGGAAGATTTGCGCGAGCCGCAGGGCGGAATCCGTCAGCCCGACCGTGCCGCGGTGGAACGCGGCGAGCGGGTCGTCGTCCGCGAACGGCTGGGTGGCGATCTTCTTCTGGTGATCGACGATCTGCTTCGCGTCCGTGAGCAGCCGGAAGGCGCGGGCGGTCAGCTTCGGCGGCTCGGTCGCGACGGCAGTGGAAGGATAGGTTGCCGCGAGCCGCTGCACGGACTGGGCGAGTTGCCCCGGCTCCGCGAGGGCGGTCGCGTCGCCCGCCGGGACGAGCCGCGGCACGTCTTCGAGGCGTGCGCGGAACGCGGAGATTTTCGCCAGCAGTTGCCGCGTGTCCGACATGTGCCACCCCGTTCAGTCGTCGCGTGCGGCCGGCCCCCCAGCCGAACCGCACGGGACGATCCCCCGCCACGGGTATCGGCACACGGCGGTGGTAACTTGAGCCGATTTTGCCGGTCGTGCGGGCGAAAATGCCCGTTCTTGTCGATGTGTACAAATTATCATTATAGGTGTCGCGTCAACCCAGGTGGCGATTCCGCCAGGGGGCCACCCCGTGGCGGTGGCGGCGGTGGCGGTGTCACCTGTCAGGTTGGCAGCCGATCCACCTTTGCCAGCGTGCCCAGTCGCGCGGAGCGGGGTTGCGTCCGGCCGCGGCGCAAGTTATACCCGCCCGCTCACTCTCATACCATTCACCACCCACACCCGACGGGAAGGACCCTGCCGTGAGCTCGCGACGTTCCCCGGCCGACCAAACCGAAGTCTTCGACAGCACCGACGACACGCCCGTCCTCGCCACCGCGTTGCGGGCCGCGGACGCGGCCGAGAAGCCGAAGGCCGCGGAGGAGGGCGGCATGAGCATGTTCTGGCGGGTGTTCGGCGGGACGATCCTCAGCATCGTGGCGCTCGTCGCCATCACCCTGTTCAACAGCCTCAGCACGAGTATCTCGGAACTCCGCGCGGCCGTCGCGAAGCTGTCCGAGGAGCGGGCGGAGTTGGTGAAGAAGGACGAGTTCGGCACGCGGATGACCTCGAACTGGGACCGGGTGCAAACGCTCCAGGCGCAGAACAACGAGCAGAACGCGACCATCCGGACGCTGCGGGCCGAGCTGGACGGGTTCAAGGAGAGGCTGGCCCGCAACTGCACCGACCTGGAGTCCGCGCGGAAGGAGCTTGCCCCTGTGGACGGGCTGAAGGAGAAGGTGACGACCCTGCTCGCGGAGGCGAAGGCGGCCCGCGACGACGTGACGAAACTGCGGCAGGACGTGGACAAGAACCAGACCGCGGACGGCGAGCGGAAGGCGCACCGCGACGCGCAGCACAAGGAGATCGAGAAGACGCTGAAGGAGGTCCAGGCCGGGTTGCAGGAGGTGCAGATCAAGCTGGCCCGGCTGGAAGGGTCGCAGGGGGCGGCCCCGCCGCGGGCGACGCCCGCCCGCCCGATGAAGCCGGCCGCGGACGAAAAGGCGGCCGAGCCGCCGGGGTCCTAGACCTTGCGGACCAGGTCGGCCGCGCCGACCCGGACCGTCCGCCGGCCGCGGGGGATCGGCGTGGGGTGATCGACCTGCGCGTTCATCGCCGGGAACAGGACGCGGACGGTCGTGCCGCGGCCCTTCTGACTGTTCACCTGGATCGCCCCGAGGTGGTCCTGTACGATGCCCAGCACGGCGGCCATGCCGAGGCCGCGGCCGGGGAACTTCGTGGTGAAGAATGGCTCGAAGACGCGGGCGAGGGTAGCGGTGTTCATGCCGCACCCGGTGTCCGTCACCTCGAGTTGCACGTACTCGCCGGGCGTCAGCTCGTTGCCGTTCACCCACTCGCGGGCGGCCGTGTTCTCCCCGAGGGCGACGGTCGAGGTGCGGATCACGATCTCGCTGCGGGACTCCGTGTCCACCGTCGCCTCCGCGGCGTTCGTCACGATGCTCATGAGCAGTTGACGGACCTTCGACTCGTCGGCGATGGCGATCGCCCCCTCCTCGGCCAGTTCGTACCGGATCGGCGAGTGCCGCGCGACGACGACGGTGATGAGCTGCTGCGACGACCGGACCACTTCCGTCAGATTCACCGGCCCGCGGTGCGTGTCGGTCTGCCCCGCGAACATGCTGAGCTGCTTCGTCAACTCGGCGGCCCTCTGCGCCCCCTCCAGCACGTCGGCGAGCATCGGCCGGACCTCGTTGTCCGGCGGCAAGAGGAGTAGTGACAGGTCGGTGTTGCCGATGACGCTGGTGAGGACGTTGTTGAACTCGTGGGCGATGCCGCCGGCGAGCACGCCGATGGCCTCGTACTGCTGGGTCTGGATCGCCTGGGCCTCGAGCGCCTTCCGCTCGGCCTCGGCCCGCTTCTGGTCGGTCACGTCCAGCCCGACGGCGTGGTACTCGACGACGACGCTGCTCGCCATGTCCACCGCCCGCGCCGTCCACCGGAACCACCGGGTCTCGTTCGCCGGCGTCGTCACCTTGCTCTCGAAGTAGATCGGCTTGTCCGGGTTGTCGAGGTCGCGGAGTTGCGCGAGCGTCGCCGGGTCGCGGGCCAGGCCGACCGTCTCGAAGAAGTTGTGGGACGACTTCGCCTTGCGGAGGTCGGTCCGGGTGAAGCTCTTCGGGTCGCCGATCTTCGGCAGCAGGAACGCCCGGCGGAACGTCTCGTTCACGAACACGAGGACGCCGTCCGTGCTGAACCGGCAGATGAGCGCGGGGTTGTCGTGGACGAGCGCCCGGTACGTTTCCTCGCCGGCTTGCAGCTTCCGCTCGACGTAGTCCCGCTCGGCCAGCAGGGCGGACAACCCAAGGGCGACGACGGACCCGGTGATAAGGTACGCCCAGGTCGTGTACAGCCGGATCGACGGGTCCAGGTAGACGCACGGCCCGTGCTGGCGGAAGTTGGAGAGGATGACGAACACGCCGATGATGAGCACCTGGACGGTGGCCGGCCACGCCCGGTGGACGGCGGCCGTCCACGCGATGAACAGGAACGGCAGGAAGGCGGCCGGCAGCGACCACGGGCCGTTCGGCACGTACCCGCTGAACAGCAGGCCGCAGACGGCGAGCGTTTGGCCGAAGTTTACGAGGACGCTTCGGAGTTGCCCCTTCCGGCGGTACCGGGCGAGCAACCCGCCGGACCAGGCGAGGACGACCGGCGCGACGATGACCACCCCGCCGGCGTCGCCGAGCCACCACATGAGGAACGCGTACCCGGCCCTCGCCCACGGGAACGCCCCGGTCGCCGCCGACCACGTCGCGCCGACCGCGGCGCTCACGGCCGTCCCGGCGAACCCGACGCCGACCAGCACGACCACGTCGTGCAGCGACTCGAACTGCGGGTTCAACCGGTACCGCTTGAACAGGTAGGCCATCAGCACCGTCGCCGCCGTGGAACCGGCCGCAATCCCGGCGGCCGCGACCGGCCCGCCGAACGGATAATTCGCGGCGAACGCCCCGACGAAGACGCCGGGCCACAAGGCGAGGCGACCGCGGAACAACACGGCGACCGCGATCCCGATCGGGGCCCAGAACAGCGACACCATCGACCCGACGGACGGGATGAGCAGCCCGATCTGGGCGGTCAGATAGTAGGCGACGGCCAGGCCGAGGGTCTGAACACACCAAACGAACCAGGTGGTCGGCCGGTTGACCGGGATGTGAACGGTGGTCGAGCGGGTTGACATCTATAAAGACTCAAGCGGGCGACACAACTCGATGCCGAGTTGCGGAAGACTACTTCCATTTCATCGAAGAAACGTCGGGAAATGATGCGGATTTTCAGATCGCGCCATACTCGGGTTACAAAACCAAGACGGGGGACGAACCGGGAAGCGATTCGATCACGACGGGAAACAGACTCGCGGCGGCCGGGGGTGGCCGCCGCGGGGGAATGCGTGGACGTAAGTACCGGCATCATCCGATCAACTTTCTCAGCTCCTTCACGTACCGCGGCACGGCGGCCTTCGGGTCTTCCGCGGCCTCGTACTCGAGTGCGGCGAAGCCGTGAAAATTCGCGTCCTTCAAAATCTTGACGTACCGGCCGAGGTCGGCCTCCGACTTTTTGCCGCCCGCGGGGAACACTTCTGTCTTGATCTGGCAGACGACGCCGTAGGGGGCGATCTTCGCCACGTCCGCGTACGGGTCGGCCGTCTTGAAGTTCCCGGTGTCGATGTTCACGCCGAGGTGCGGGCTGTTGATGGGCTTGACGAGCGCGAGTAGCTGCTCCGGCGTGGCCGTGATGCCGCCGTGGTTCTCGAGCGCGAGCAGGACGTTGTGCTTCGCCGCGACTTCGAGACACTCCTCCGTCGCCGCGATGACCCGCTTCTGGGCCGCGTCCAGCGTCTCGCCCTTCTCCAGGTTCCCGGCGAAGATGCGGACCGTTTTCGAGCCGAGCCGCGCGGCGCGAGCCGTCCAGTCCTTGACGAGGTCGATCTGCACCCGCCGCTTCGCGTCGTCCTTCAGGCAGAAATTGTTGCCGACCGGCACGCCGGAGATGGCGAGTTTCTTCTTCTCCGCGTGCGCCCGCAGCTTGTCCAGGTAGGCGTCGGTCGTCTCGGCGAAGTAGTACGACGTGAGTTCGACGGCGTCGAGCGGCAGATCGGCCGCGAGGTCGATGAAGTCGAACAGCGTCATCGTCGGCTTCTTCAGGTCGAGCGCCTGGCGGAAGCTGTACGCGGCGAGGCTGAGCTTGATGTCCGGCTTGTCGGACGGCCGCTTGATCGGCTCGATGCCGACGGCGAGCGGCGCGGAAACGGCCGCCACGCCGACGGCGAGGAACGAACGACGGGTGAGCATGAGGTGTGGCTCCGAGGTCAGGGGAGGAGGTCGGCAACGGCGATCGTCGCGGCGGGCTGGGCAAGCGGCGTGATCGTGTCGCCGACGTTGAGCGTCTGCTGTGTTGCGTAGCGGTGGCCGCGCGGGGCGGTCGGGTCGGCGACGGCGTCGCGGAAGACGAGTAACTGCCGACCGGTCACGTCGAGCACCCAATAATCTCGAATCCCGGCAGCGGCATACAGATTCGATTTTCCGCCCGAGTCATACGGTAGCGACGAATCGGCGACTTCTACGACGAGGGCGGCGGTTTGCGGGTGCGCGGTTGAAAAGTCCCGAGGCGAGCCGGCGATGACGGCCAAGTCGGGAACGGGGTCGGTGTCGAGCGTCGTCGGTAATCCGGTTTGGACCCGAAGGAAATGCCCGACACGGAACACGTCGAGCAGTTTGTACATCGTCAACGTAACACCGGTGTCGTGCGGCGGGTTCGGGTTGGGCATGTCCAGAATCTCCCCGTCCACGAGGATCACGGATTGTCCTTCAAACACGCCCGCGTCGCCGAGGTTGTGGAACTGCTCGCAGGTCCACCGAAGGGGCTTGGGTACGAACACGGGCATGGCGACCGGTGGCGGTAATAGCAAGGCGGTCATTGACACCTCCTAACTTTCCATGCAGTTTACCACGCGGGTTGACTCACTTCGCCAGCAGCTGCCGGAGTACGTAGGGCAGGATGCCGCCGTGCTGGTAGTACAGCACCTCCTGCGGCGTATCGACCCGCAGCAGCGCCTCGAAGAATTTGTCGCCGGTGTTCACCGTCAGGAACACCTTGCCCGTCCCGACCTTTCGCAGCGCCTCCTGGATGCCGGGCAGGGCGAACACCTCCTCGCCGGTCAGCCCCAGCGATGCCACGCTATCGCCGGCCTTGAACTGGAGCGGCAGCACGCCCATGCCGACGAGGTTGCTGCGGTGGATCCGCTCGAAGCTCTCGGCGATCACCGCCTTCACGCCGAGCAGGTTCGTCCCCTTCGCCGCCCAGTCCCGGCTCGACCCGCTGCCGTACTCCTTGCCGCCGAGGATGACCAGCGGCGTCCCGGCCTGCTGGTACTTCATCGACGCGTCGAAGATGCTCATCTGCTCGCCGGTCGGCAGGAACCGCGTCACCCCGCCCTCGACGCCGGGGACCAGCTGGTTCTTCAGCCGGACGTTGGCGAACGTGCCCCGCATCATCACGTCGTGGTGGCCGCGGCGGGCCCCGTACTGGTTGAAGTCCTTCGGCTCGACGCCGTGCGAGATCAGGTACTTCCCGGCCGGGGAGTCCTTCTTGATGTTCCCGGCCGGGCTGATGTGGTCGGTCGTGATGCTGTCGCCGAGGACGGCCAGGCAGCGTGCGCCGACGATGTCCGTCACCGGCGGCGGGGTCGTGCCCATGCCGACGAAGTACGGCGGGTTCGCGATGTACGTCGAGGTCGGAACCCAGGCGTACCGGTCGCCGGTCGGCACGGTCAGCGCCCGCCAGTTCTCGTCGCCGGCGTAGACGCTCGCGTAGGTCTTCTTGTAGCTCTCCTGCGTGATGGCCGTGTCGATCACGTCCTGCACTTCCTGCTGCGTCGGCCACACGTCCTTCAGGAACACGTCGCGGCCCGCCGGGTCCTGGCCGAGCGGCTCGGCGTCCCAGTCGATGTCCACCTTCCCGGCCAGCGCGTAGGCGACGACCAGCGGCGGCGACGCGAGGTAGTTCGCCCGCACCTCGGCGTGGACGCGGCCCTCGAAGTTCCGGTTCCCGGACAGCACGGCCGACACGACGAGGCCGTTCGACGTGATCTCCCGGCTGATCGCGTCCGCCAGCGGGCCGCTGTTCCCGATGCACGTCGTGCAGCCGTACCCGACGACGTGGAACCGCTGCTTTTCCAGTTCCGGGAGAAGGTTCGAGTTCGTCAGGTACTCGGTCACGACCTTCGAGCCGGGGGCGAGGCTCGTCTTCACCCACGGCTTCGTGGCCAGCCCCTTCGCGGCCGCCTTCTTCGCGACGAGGCCGGCGGCGACCATCACGGACGGGTTCGACGTGTTCGTGCAGCTGGTGATCGCCGCGATGACGACGCTGCCGTCGTGCAGGTGGCCGTTGAGCGACTCCGCCGCCGGCGCGCCGGCCATCGGTAGCCCGGCCGACTTCTTCGCCGCCTCCTTCAGCTTCGGCAGGCTGTCGCCGAAGTTCTTCTTCACGTCCGTGAGCGCCACGCGGTCCTGCGGCCGGGCCGGTCCCGCGAGGCTCGGCACGACCGTCGCCAGGTCGAGTTCGAGCGTGTCCGTGTACGTCGCGGCCGGGGTGGTCGCGTCGTGGAACAGGCCCTGTTCCTTGCAGTACGCCTCCACGAGCGCGATCTGCTCGTCGCTGCGGCCGGTCTGCCGGAGGTACTTCAGCGTCTCCGCGTCCACCGGGAAGATGCCGCACGTCGCCCCGTACTCCGGGGCCATGTTCGCGATCGTCAGCCGGTCCGCGAGCGACAGTTGCGGCAGGCCGGGGCCGAAGAACTCGACGAACTTGCCGACTACGCCCTTCTTGCGGAGCATTTGCGTGACGGTGAGGACCAGGTCGGTCGCGGTCGCGCCTTCTTTCAGCTTGCCGATCAGCTTGAACCCGACGACCTGCGGGATGAGCATCGTCACCGGCTGGCCGAGCATCGCGGCCTCGGCCTCGATGCCGCCGACGCCCCACCCGAGGACGCCGAGGCCGTTCACCATCGTCGTGTGGCTGTCCGTGCCGACGAGCGTGTCCGGGTAGGCCGTCCCCGCCTCATCGACGAACACCACGCGGGCCAGGAACTCGCAGTTCACCTGGTGGACGATCCCCGTCTCCGGCGGCACGACCTGGAAGTTGTTGAACGCCGTCTGCCCCCACCGCAGGAACGTGTACCGCTCCTGGTTCCGCTCGTACTCCAGCTTCGTGTTGTTCGCGAACGCCATCGGCGTGCCGGCCTCGTCCACCTGCACCGAATGGTCGATGACCAGCTCGACCGGGACGAGCGGGTTGATCTTCGCCGGGTCGCCGCCGAGCGCCTTCATCGCGTCCCGCATCGCCGCCAGGTCCACGACGCACGGCACGCCGGTGAAGTCCTGCATCAGCACGCGGGCCGGCGTGAACGCGATCTCGGCGTCCGGCTCCGCCTTCGCGTCCCACTTCGCCAGCGCCTCGATGTCCTTCTTCTGGACGGACAGGTTGTTCTCGGTCCGGAGCAGGTTCTCGAGCAGCACCTTCAGCGAGAACGGCAGGTTTTTCGCGGCCGGGAACTTCGCTTCGAGCGTGCGAAGGTTAAAGATCGTGTAGGTTTTCTCCCCGACGGCGAGGGCGGATCGGGTATTGAAGCTGTTCAGCATGACGACCTCAAAGTGTGAGCGAGTAGCCGGTGGAGGATATTGAAGAACTGCCGGGGCAGAAAGCAACGGGCGAAAGCCCAGGGTCGGCCGACCCTGGGCTTTCGCCCTCAAATACAATCTGCTCAAATACAAGTCATGCCCGACCTCACGCCGCCCGAAACCGATCTACTCGACCGCCTCCGCGGGGGTGACACGTCCGCCCTCGGCGAACTGTTCGACATCCACCGGGCGAAGCTCCGCCGGATGGTGCAGGTGCGGATGGACCAGCGGCTGAACGGCCGGGTCGCGCCGTCGGACGTGCTGCAGGAAGCGTACATCGACGCACTGAAGCGGTACCCGCACTTCTTCGAGAAGCCGGACCAGAACTTCTTCGGCTGGCTGCGGCTCGTCGTCGGCCAGCGGCTGACCGACTTGCACCGCGAGCACGTCCTGGCGAAGCGGCGGGACGTGCGGCAGGAGAAGCCGCTCGACGTGCCGGCCGGCCCGGCCACGTCCGCGTGCATGGCCGCGATTCTCGTCGCCGGGCTGACCTCGCCCAGCGGCGTCGCGGACCGTAACGAGCAGGCACTGAAGTTGGAGGCGGCGCTCGACGAACTGGACGCCGTGGACCGCGAGGTGCTGGCCCTACGGCACTTCGAGGAGCTGTCGAACAACGACACGGCGTCCGTCCTCGGCATCCAGCCGGCGGCCGCGAGCAAGCGGTACGTGCGGGCACTAACCCGGCTGAAGCAAATCCTGGAAGGGTTGTCGTAAGAAGAACGGGTTTTTGTACGCGGCAGTGCCAGGACCGCGGGCGTCCCGCCCGCCCACCTGCCCGACACGGGGACCGGCCTCAAGTGGCCGGAAGCGTGGCGGGCGGGACGCCCGCGGTCCCAGGGGTAGAAGCCGCCTCCAAACGGATCGCGTCCGACGGGCATATCAACTCGCACGCGGCGCACGACACGCAGTCGCCGGGCCGCGGCAGCCACGCGATTCGGCCGGCCATGCCGAGGCAGTCCGTCGGGCAGACCTCGACGCACTCGCCGCAGCCGGTGCATTTCGTTTCATCGACGACGGGCAGGTCCTTCATTCGGCCGTCCCCTCTTCCGCCAGGTCGATGACCGGGTCCGCCTTCGGTTGAACCGGTAAACCCTCGGCCGCGGCTGCCTGCCCCGCGCGTTCCAAGAGCGCCGCCATCAGCCCGCCGACGAGGTCTTCCAGCACCGGCCGGGACAGCGGCGGGAACAGCACGTACCGGACGCCGAGGTCGAGGGCCGTCGCGGTCCAGGCGATCCGCTCGTCCTCGCTCAGCTTCACGTCGCTGACGGCGACGGTCGCCACGCTCGGATGCGACCGGTACACGTCGCTGAGGAACGCGAGCGGGGCGGCCACGTCGTCCGCGTGCGGGTTGAGCTGCGCGAGCAGGACCGTCGGCCGCGGCTCGCGGAGGAGTGCCAGGCACGCCCCCGGTTGGCGGACTTCCTTCAGCAGCCAACGGTGGTCGGCCGCGAACGGGGCGAGCTGCTTGCCGAGCCAGTCGTCGAACGCGAGGATCACGAGCTGCGGGAATCGCATACCGGGATTGTACCCGCCGGCGGGAGGAACAGCTGCATGTAGGCCACGTCGAGCCAGCGGCCGAACTTGAACCCGACCTCGCGGAAGTGGGCCACCCGCTCGAACCCGAGGGCTTCCTGCAGCGCGAGGCTGGCGGCCTGTTCCGTGCAGGCCCCGCCGATGATCGTGCGGTGGCCGAGGGCCTTCGCCCGCTCCATCAGGTCGAGTACGAGCGCCCGGCCGACGCCGCGGCGGTGCAGGTCGTGGCGGACGTAGACGGACGCCTCGACCGAGTGGGCGTAGGCGCACCGCGATTTCCACGGCGACAGGGCCGCCCAGCCGACGACCGCGCCGCCGAGGTCGGCGACCGTGACGGGGTGGGCCGCAGAGCGGTCGAGTAGCCAATCGCGGCGTTCGTCCGCGGTGTCCGGCTCGACCTGGAACGTGCAGGTGGAGGTGAGGACGTAGTGGTTGTAGATGTCGCGGATGGCGTCCGCGTCCGCGAGCGTTGCGGGACGAACGTGGGGCGTGTCGGGCATGTGGAGGTTTCCAGTTCAATTTGTAGTTCGGGTCGAGGCTTTGCGAGGCCCGACTCTTGTTCCCTCCCCCCTTGGGGGGGAGGGTTAG
>NZ_JCABYM010000130.1:0-19833 GCF_059499385.1 Limnoglobus sp.
CCCAACCCCCCCCCCCCCCGGGGGGAGGCAAAAAACCCAAAAACCCGTCGCGGGGAGTTGTCACCCCCGGCGACGGGACGCCGATCAATAGCGGTAGTGGTCCGACTTGTACGGCCCTTCCTTCGGGACGTGGATGTACGCCGCCTGCTCCGGCGTCAGCTCCGTCAGCTGCACGTTCAGCTTCTTCAACTGCAACCGCGCGACGTGCTCGTCCAGCTTCTTCGGCAGCACGTACACGCCGACCGGGTACTTCGCGTTGTGCTGCCACAGCTCGATCTGCGCGAGCGTCTGGTTCGCGAACGACGAACTCATCACGTAGGACGGGTGGCCGGTCCCGCAGCCGAGGTTCACGAGGCGGCCCTTCGCCAGCAGGATGATCCGCTTGCCGTCCGGGAAGATGACGTGATCGACCTGCGGCTTGATCTCCTCCCACCGGTAGTCTTCCAGCGACGCCACGTCGATCTCGTTGTCGAAGTGGCCGATGTTGCAGACGATCGCCTGGTTCTTCATCGCCTTCATGTGGGCGTGCGTGATGACCTTGAAGTTGCCGGTCGTCGTCACGAAGATGTCGGCCTTGTCCGCGGCGTACTCCATCGTCACGACGCGGTAGCCTTCCATCGCCGCCTGCAGCGCGCAGATCGGGTCGATCTCCGTCACCCACACCTGGGCCGACAGCGCCCGCAGCGCCTGGGCCGACCCCTTGCCCACGTCCCCGTACCCGGCGACGACGGCGATCTTCCCGGCGATCATCACGTCCGTCGCCCGCTTGATGCCGTCCACCAGCGACTCGCGGCAGCCGTACAGGTTGTCGAACTTCGACTTCGTCACCGAGTCGTTCACGTTGATGGCCGGGAACTTCAGCTCGCCCCGCTTGTGCATCTGGTACAGCCGGTGGACGCCGGTGGTCGTCTCCTCGGTCACGCCCTTCACCGCCGCCAGCCGCTCCGAGTACCACCCCGGCTGGGCCGCGACCCGCTTCTTGATGGCCGCGAACAGGATGCGCTCCTCCTCGCTGCCGGGCTTGTCGAGGACGTGGATGTCCTTCTCGGCCCGCGCCCCGAGGTGGAGCAAGAGCGTCGCGTCGCCGCCGTCGTCGAGGATCATGTTCGTGAACCCGCCGTCGGCCCACTCGAAGATCTGGTGGGTGTACTCCCAGTACTCGGCCAGCGTCTCGCCCTTGTAGGCGAACACCGGGATGCCGGCGGCGGCGATGGCGGCGGCGGCGTGGTCCTGGGTGCTGAAGATGTTGCACGACGCCCACCGGACCTCGGCCCCGAGCGCCTTGAGCGTCTCGATGAGCACGGCCGTTTGGATGGTCATGTGCAGGGAGCCGGTGACGCGGGCCCCCTTGAGGGGCTGCCGGGCGGCGTACTCCTCGCGGATGGCCATGAGGCCGGGCATCTCGGTCTCGGCGATGGCGATCTCGCGGCGGCCCCACGGGGCGAGCGAGATGTCGGCGACGTGGTAGTCGGTGAAGGCGGCGGCCTTCGGTGCGGTCTTGGTCGCGCTCACGTTCAAAGTCTCCGAAACGATGAACGGGCGCCGTTGCTAGTTTGCCACCCCTTCCGAGCCTGGCAGGAACGCCCTCGCGTCCCGTCGCAGCGCCCCTCGGAGGGGTGGTGGTTTGGTTGTCGGCCCCAGACGAAACCGCGGTCGGTGACTTCCCGCAACGGGGAATCGCGACCGTTCGAGCCGACCTAGAAGCGATCCAGTTCAGGAATTATCGGCACGGGCCGCCCGGTCGTCCAGCCCATTCCGCCCGCCGCCCGGCGTTCCGGGGACGCCACCCGACCGCCGTTCGACCAGTTTCCGGACGAGATAGCTCCGCGTTTCCCGACGCAGGTTCGCGTCGTCGCACGTCTGGCCGCGCTTTTCCAGCACCTCCCGCATGATCCCCATCCACCACGCGAACTTCTCCGGCCACACCGCCTCGTATTCGGCGACCAACTCCTCGTCCGTCTTCTCCTCGACCGTCACGGGCGGCTCCGACTCGTCCTGGTCGTCCTCCTCGAACGCCCCGCCCTTCACGGCCGCGCCGAGTGTCTGTTCGCACGCCTTCACTTGGTAGAGCGGTTCGAGCGGCGGCAACACGTCCGGCTCCGGCGGCGGGTCGGCCCCGGCGAGGGGGCGGCCGTGCCGCAGCCGCGTCTTCTCCAGGTCGAAGATGGCGCGGGCGGCCTCGGCGGCCTCATGCGCGAGCGGGCTGGCCAGCTGCCGCTGGTAGAACAGCATGGCGGCGGCGAGGGTGTCGGCCCACACCGCTTGCCGCTCCTCCGGCGTCTGCGGCAGCGGCGGGGCGAAGTGCTGGGCGATGCGGTTGGCGACGGGCGGTGCGGTGGCGGTCACGACGAACCCTCCGAGTGAAGTGACACCGCAGTTTACACCAGATAGTGAACAAATGTCAATACTGTGTGGCAGAGATTTTCTCCCGGTAACATGTTTGGCTTTTGACCTATCGAATGAGGTCTGTTACACTAGGGCGTCGCGCCTAGCCGTAGCGTGCCGGTGAAAAGTTCGCTTTTCCCAACTGCAAATTGGGGCAACCACTTGTTCGGCTGCGTCGCCCCAAGGAGTTACTCAGGACGACGCGGCGAGAGTGTCTCGGCGTCCGTGAGCCAGGCGACCGTCTCGTTCGCGGCTCTCCACTGACTGAAGACGCGGTGAATAAACGGTC
Organism: Limnoglobus sp.; assembly: GCF_059499385.1. Classification (NCBI taxonomy): domain Bacteria; kingdom Pseudomonadati; phylum Planctomycetota; class Planctomycetia; order Gemmatales; family Gemmataceae; genus Limnoglobus; species Limnoglobus sp. Next base: position 2,675 of record NZ_JCABYM010000130.1, read on the forward strand.
GTCGAGGTGGGAACTGGTTATGCGGCTGGAGGACGGGTGCACGGAGACGTGCCGCGAGTCCACGGCGTGCTGGAAGCGAGAAGTAGGGGGCGGCAAACTCGATCACGAACATCTCGAAAGGTGTGCGATGCCGAAGAGCGAGTATGGACCTTGGGTCATTCAAGAGACCATCGGCGAAGGCGGGGCCGGCCACGTTTTCAGAGTGTGCCACAAGACATCGGGGCAGATTGGCGCTCTCAAGCGGCTGAAGAATCTTAACCGAAAAGACCGATTTCGCACAGAAGTCGAAGCCGTTCAGAAGTTAAAGCATCCCGGAATTGTTCAGCTACTCGACTTCGATCTGGAGGACGAGAAGCCGTTTGCCGTGTACGAGTACGAGCCGGGAGGTAGCCTCGGAGATATACCGCCTGATAAACTTCTATTGCTCCCCTTGAATCAGCGACTCATAATCTGCGAGCAAATCTGCCAAGCACTACAGGCTGCCCACAATGCGGGTATTGTTCACCGCGACGTCAAGCCGGACAATATTCTGATTTCTCCGGACCGCACGACCGCGCGTCTCTGCGATTTCGGGCTCGTCTTCATCGACGAAGGCGAGCGCCAAACGGCTACAATGGAACAAGTCGGTTCGCGTTTCTACATTCCTCCTGAGTTAGAGGAAGGGCGTGCCAGTGAAGTGACGTATGCGTCCGACATTTACAGTGTTGGCAAGGTAATCTACTACCTTATCTCTGGTCAAATGTTCTCCCGTGAGCGGCATCGCGAATCGAAATATAACCTTGCATCTATTCTCTCCAATCCCTATCTGGAGTTGATTTCGCGTTTGCTTGACAGGTGTGTCATCGCGAATCCAGATCAACGTCTCGAAAGTGCCGAAAAGTTGGCGACTCTACTAGGAAGGGCGAGAACAGCGATAAGAGAGCAGCATCCTGTAGCTGGAGTAGATAGTACGTACCGTTGTCTCTTCTGCCGGACTGGAACTTACAAAGTCATAGCCACAAGTTTTGACCAGGGCAATGCCCACAATAATGGTTATCCCAAAGAGGGTAACATAGGAAGTGAGCAATTCGTCTTCGTGGAGTGTTCAAACTGCGGTAATGCGCAGCGGTTTAAGTATAGGTACGCCGGTAAGCTATGGTTTCCATCCGTTACTCCTCCCGGCTACTGAATGTGCCGCTAAGTTGATGACCTACATCGTTCGACTCACCGCTTCGCCAGCCGGTTCAGCACCTCAATCCCGCGGTCGAGAGTTTCGTCCTTCGCGGCGTAGCTGAGGCGGAAGTGCGTGTCCCGGCGGCTGAACACGCCGCCGGGGATGATCAGCAGGCCGTTCCGCACCGCCTCCGTCACGAACTCCGTGCCCGTGCCCCATGGGGCCTCCGCGAACAGGTAGAACGCCCCGCCGGGGGTCGCGAACCGGAACCGGTCGCGGAGGCCGGCGCACAGCCGGTCCCGCTTCCGCTTGTAGTCGGACAAGATGCCGGTCACGTCGAAGTCCAGCGCCGCCAGGCCCGCGTACTGCACCACGCTCGGGGCGCAGACGAACGTGAACTGCTGGAGCTTCATCATCTCGTCGATGATCGGCTTCGGGCCGTGGGCGTACCCGAGCCGCCAGCCGGTCATGCCGTAGGTCTTGCCGAACCCCTCGATCACCAGCACGTTCGGGTCGAACTCGGCCGGGCTGCGCGGGGCCGCGTCGTAGTGGAACGCCTTGTAGATTTCGTCGCTCAGCAGCAGGACGTTGTGCCGGGCCGCGATCTCGGCGAGCTGCTTCTGCACCTCGACGCTGACCGCCGCGCCGGTCGGGTTCGACGGCGAGCAGAGGAGGATCACCTTCGTCCGCGGGGTGATGGCGGCCTCGATCTTCGCCGGGTCGATCTGGAAGTCCGGGTACGTGTCCACGTAGACGGCCGTGCCGCCGGCGAGGGTGACGAGGTGCGGGTACGCGACGAAGTACGGGTCCGGGACGATCACCTCGTCGCCGGGGTTGACGACGGCCATCATCGCGAGGAGCAGCCCGCCGCTCGTGCCGCTGGTGATAATCACGTCGCGGTCCGGGTGGTTGAGCGACTTCGCGAGGTCGGCCTTGATCCGGTCGCGGAACTCGGCGGCCCCCTGGGTGACGGTGTACCCGTTGTGGCCCGCATCAATCGCCGCTTTCGCGGCGGCCTTGATCGGCTCCGGCACGTCGAAGTGCGGTTGCCCGATGCTGAGGTTGATCGGGTCCTTCAGCGTCTTGCCGAGGTCGAACACCTTGCGGATGCCGGAAACCTCGATCTTCGTCGTGCGGTCGGCGAGCAGGCGGCGGGGGTCCACGGAGTTTCCTCGTAGGTTCTTCATTTTGCATTTTTCATTTCGACTTTTTAATTGGTCCAGTGATGTCCTGAACCAATGAAAAAGTTCAAAATGAAAAATGTAAAATGGGTGAATCACTGAAGCGGTAGGTGGTCCTTGCCCGGCAACTGCACCGGGGCAATCGTTCCCTTGCCGCCGGTGACGACTTTCAGCAGGTCGTCGCCGCCGACGGGCGTGGGAAGGACGAACATTTCGCCGTAGAGGAACCCGCAGCGGCCGCCGGTGAAGCCGTTGGCGCTCGTCAGGTAGTGGCGGACCTTCGCGAACCGGTCGCCGTCGAACTGCGACTCGTAGGCTTGCACCGCGGCCAGCTTCTGCTCGATCGTGTCGGTGATGTCGATCACGAACGTGCCGGGCCAGGTGCGGACCTCCGCGTCCGACGGGAACGGGGCGTAGACCAAGTGCGGCACGCGGTACGGGGCCGTGCCGTCGAACCGGTCGTTCCACTTCGTCAGTTGCGAGTGGAAGCGGGCGGCTTCGGCGATGAGGCCGCCCTGGTAGTGGTCCGGCGAAGCGGCCGGGGTGCGGCCGAACGCGGCGATCACGACCTTCGGCTGGAACTTGCGGAACGCCGTCGCCAGGGCGTACCGGTTCTCCGCGTTGTCCATCAGGATGCGGTTCGGCAGGTCGAGGTTCAGTCGAACTTGCACGCCGAGGATGCGGCGGGCTTCCTCGGCCTCCTTCTTCCGCGTTTCGAGGCTGCCGCGGGGCGTCGGCTCGCCGCTGGTCAGGTCGATGATGGCGACGCGGTAGCCCTGGTGGACGAGCTTCGCGAGCGTGCCGCCGCAGAGGATTTCGAGGTCGTCCGGGTGCGGGGCGACAGCGACGACGTCAACGTGTTCTTCCGGCACGACACTCCTCCGCGGCTGGTTGGGGTAGCTTACGAACGATACCGGCGGCGGTCGCGGGTCTTGCCCGACGCGGCGACGGCGATACGCTGGAGGAGAGGCCAAGTGGCGGAATGGCAGACGCACTCGACTCAAAATCGAGCGTAGCAATACGTGTGGGTTCGAGTCCCACCTTGGCCACTCGTCGGATCGCACGTCACACGTTCACGTCCGTTACCGGTCTTTAGAAATGCTCACCGTCGTCGGCCCGGTCATTTGAATCACTTGATCGGGCTTGGCCGCGGCCGGGTCTCCGATCCCCGACCTCAAGAAGATGATGAGCGACAGAATCCAACCGAGCCCGCCGCAGGTGAGGGTGACGCCGAGCAGAATCGACGGCAACCAGACGGACCCGAACTTGTGGTGCCCGGCGTCGAGCAGCGGTTTCTGACTCAGGGCCTGGGCGAGTTCGTCGCACCGGGCGGCGAGGTGCGCGCCGATCACCGTCAGCCGGAGGTCGATGGCGATCACCGCGGCCAGGACGGCGACGCCGGCGAGGGCCAACGTGATGGCGCTGGCCGTCGGGAGCGGGGACCCCTTCTGGAACCACGCGGCCAGCAGCACGCCCTGGAACACGGCCAGGGCCGCGAGCGTGTAGTACCGCATCAACAGGTAGTGGCGGTACATCTGACAGGTTTCGGTGAAGACCTGCCGCAAGTCGGGCTGGTCGGATCTCGGGGCCGGATCGGGTGCGACATTCATTTCGATAAAGTCCTCGAACGCCAGCTGGCTGTCAACGGAATTGCTATCGAATCGTACCGCCTGTACCGGTTGTGCGGGTTGGCCGCGCGCGTCATCTCTTTCCCCGTCCGCACGTCGCCTTCGACCTGTTTCCTCGCGAAAAGCCGTGCCGATGGGAGAACCGGATTAACCGGATGCCGCGCCGTCTCACGGAGGAGGCGATGAAGAAGCTACGAACGCTCCTGGCCGGACTGCTCTCCCTCGGCGGCGGGTACGCTGCTGCCGAATCCCCGACGTTCGCCGAACCCGGCGTCCCCGGCGGCGGGGTCGTCGTGTCGTCCGCCGTCGAGCGAAACGACGCCGGCGTGAACCCGCCGCCGACGATCCCGGACGCGACCGCCGCGCCGTCGGCGTGCGAGACCCTCTGCAAGCCGTGCGGCCCGGCCGGGCGGTTCTGGGTCAACGCGGAGATGATCTACTGGATCGCCAGCGGCAACCCGACCCCGCCACTCGTCACGGCCGCCGCGCCGGGGGCGACCACCCTCATCGGCGGCGGGCGGCTGAACGACGACTTCCGGGCCGGGTTCCGCGTCACCGCCGGCACGTGGTTCGACGACGCCCGAACGTGGGGGCTGGAAGGCGAGTACCTTTACCTCGGCCAGTCCCGGCAGGCGTTCCGGGCCGGGTCGGACGGGTCGCAGATCGTCTCCCGGCCGTTCTTCAACGCGGCCGCCAACGCCCTCGGCTCGCTGCCCGTGTCGTTCCCCGGCGTCCTCGCCGGGTCCGTCGATGTCGATTCCAAGAGCGACGTGACCGGCGGCGGGTTCAACTTCCTCAAGAACTGCGTCTGCTCGCCGTGCTCCCGGCTGGACGTGATCGTGGGCTACCGGTACTTCAACGCCCGCGACGAGATCATCGTCCGCGAGGACCTGACGACCCTGGCCGGTGCGGCCGCCGTGCCGGTCGGGACGCGGTTCGCCATCGAGGACCGGTTCCGCACGGAGAACAACTTCCACGGCGGCGTGATCGGCGTCGCCGGCGAGCGGCGGTTCGGGGCCTGCTACGTCGGCTACCGGGCGAGCGTGGCCCTCGGCGTGAACCACCAGGTCACGGAGATCAGCGGGTTCACGGTCATCAACGCCCCGGCCCCGGCGAACCTCGTGAACGCCCGGTTCCCCGGCGGGCTGCTGGCGCAGCCGACGAACATCGGCCGGTCCACGAACGACGAGTTCGCCGTGCTGCCGGACGTGGGCCTGCGGATCGGGTGTCAGTTCACGCCGCGGATCCGCGGCTACATCGGCGGGAACTTCCTGTACCTGAGCAACGTGCAACGGGCCGGGGACGCGATCAACCTGCGGGTGAACCCGACGCAGCTGCCGCCGTTCGGGGCACTCGTCGGCCCGGCGGAGCCGCGGTTCGTGCCGCGGACGACGGACCTGTGGGTGCAGGGGATTACGGTCGGTGTGGAGGGGCGATATTAGTCTTGTAGGGCGGGTCAAGGCTTTGCGCCGACCCGCCGTCGGTCGCTGTCACCGACGGCGGGTCGGCGCAAAGCCTTGACCCGCCCTACAAATCATTTCAGCCAGCCGTGCCCTTTCATTTCAGCCAGCCGTGCCCTTCCTCGCGAACGATTTGCTCCAGCGCGTCGATCCATTTCGGATGCTCGTTCAGGCACGGGATCGCCCGCAGCTTCTCGCCGCCGGCCTTGTGGAAGACTTCCTCGCTCTCGTGGCCGATCTCGTCCACCGTCTCCAGGCAGTCGGCCGTGAAGCCGGGCAGTGCGACCGCCACCTTCTTGATCCCCTTCTTCGCGAGGTCTTCCAGAACGTCGTCCGTGTACGGCTTCAGCCACGGGTCGCGGCCGAAGCGACTCTGGAACGTCCGCGTCCACTTGTCCCGCGGCCAGCCGAGTTCCTCCACGAGAAGCCGCGCCGTGCGGACGCAGTGCGTCGCGTAGGGGTCGCCGCGCTGGGCGTACTTCTGCGGGATGCCGTGGAAGCTGAGCAGGAAGTGTTCCGGCTCCCAGCCGAGGGTCGCCAAATCATCGCGAACGACGGCGGCCATCGCCGCGATATACGCGGCGTGGTCGTAGTAGGGAGGCACGACGCGGATCGCGGGCACGACCCGCAACTTCAGCATCAGCTTCGCGAGGCCGTCGGTGGCGCTCGCGGTGGTCGTCGAGGAGTATTGCGGGAACATCGGCAGCGCGACGATGCGGTCGATCCCACTCGCGAGCATCTCCGTGACGACCTTCTCGATGGACGGGTTGCCGACCATCATACCGAACCGGACCGGCGTGTTCGGGAAGCGTTCCTGGAGCAGTTGCGTCTGCCGGACCGTGTGGTGCATCAACGGCGACCCGGTCTGCGGGTCCCAAATGCGGGCGTACTTCTCCGCGGAACTCGGCGACCGGAACGGCAGGATGACCGCCTTCATCAGCGTCGTCCACAGCCACCCGGACGGGCTGCGGCGGGCCGGCCGCGGCGGGCCGGGGTGGACGTACCGGGCCGTGTCCGGCTTCGTCTCGACGACGCGCGGATCGAACAGGAACTGCTTCAAGTACGGCTTGAGCGCGGTCGCGGTCGGGGCGTCCGGCGTGCCGAGCTGGATAAGGAGGATTCCGGTCATTAGCAGTTGGTAGTTGGCAGTTGGTAGTTGGCAGTGAAGACATGATAGACCCGCTCGACGAAAAAAGCCTGCGGCGTGCCGCAGGCTTCCTCTTGACTACCAACTACCAACTGCAAACTACCAACTACTTCTTCTTGCAGCCGGGGCCTTCGACCGGGTCTTGCTTCTCGGTGATCTGGCCGCCGCTGCCCTTCAGGGCCTCGGACTTGTCCTTGTTCAGCTGCACGTAGCTCGCGAACTGGGACGGCAGGTTGGCCTCGCCGTAGATCGCCTCGACCGGGCACTCCGGGACGCACGCCTCGCAGTCGATGCAGTCGTTCGGGTCGATGTAGAGCATCTTCTCGTCTTGGTAGAAGCACTCGACCGGGCAGACCACGCAGCAGTCGGTGTACTTGCAGTCGTTGCAACTCTCGGTGACGATGTGTGCCATCTCGGTTCTCCGCGATTCTCTAAGCGCTCTGCGACTTCATCGTCGAACGGTGACGTGAAGCGACACTTCACTTTTAGCAATTCCCGACGGGATGTCAATTTAGGCTTCAAAATCACGGCGATCCGAACGCCGTTAGGCGTCGGGTGAGGAACGCTCACCCGACGCCTAACGGCGTTCGGATCGCCAACCGGCTCGCCGGTCGGCTTAGAACTGGTCGAGCCAGAAGTGGTTGCCGCGGTGGTACCGCTGCGGCGTCCACAGCTCGTACCGCCAGCCCGGCTCCTTGAACGGCGGGTAGGCCATGTACGCCGGCGGCCGCACGTACGGGCTGCCCTTCGGCTCCGGCCACTGCGGGCTTTGCGCCGGCCAGTAGCTGTGCGGGAAGTAGTAGTACGGGTAGTACGAGTACCGTGGCAGCGGCGGGTCGGCGGCGGCCGCGGGGCCGGAGCTGGCCCACGCGCTGATGGCCAGGGCCACGGCCATCAGTTTCAAGAAAGCAGTTCGGGTCATCGGTCATCCTCCGTGACGGGTCTGCTCCTTCCATCGTCACAACCGCGCCAACAGGCTGACCGACACTCCCCGCCACGACCGGAACGCCCCATCGCCCGGCCGCTTCCCGCGGAAAAACCTAGAAAAGCCGTTCGCACGGAGAACTCCCCCGACCTCAGGGCGACTTCTTCCGAATCGCGGAACTCAGGCTCAAGATTCACCCGGAAAGCTCCGACATGGCCGACGCCGAACACGAACTGGTCTACGACAACCCGCTCATCGGCCGGTACGCGAGCCGGGCGATGGCCGAGCGGTGGGGGCCGCTCCGCAAGTTCCGCACCTGGCGGCGGCTCTGGCTGGCCCTCGCGGAAGCGGAACACGAACTCGGCCTGCCGGCCGCGGAAGGCGATTCGCCGCGGATTACGAAGGCGCACCTCAACGAACTGCGGGCGCACCTCGACGACGTGAACCTCAAGCGAGCGGCGGAACACGAGAAGGTTACCCGGCACGACGTGATGGCCCACATCGCGGCGCTCGGCGAGGTCGCACCGGGGGCGAAGGAGATCGTCCACCTCGGCGCGACTTCTTGCTACGTCACGGACAACGCCGACCTGATTCTCATGCGGGAATCGCTCGACGTAGTGTGCGGTTCCCTCGCGTCGCTGATCGATTCGCTCGCGAAGTTCGCGGAGCAGTGGAAGGACGAGGCGACGCTCGGCTTCACGCACTTCCAGCCCGCCCAACTCACGACCGTCGGCAAGCGGGCCGTCCTCTGGCTGTACGATCTCGTCCTCGATTTACAGGAACTCGAGCGCCGCCGGGACGAACTGCCGTTCCGCGGGGCGAAGGGCACGACCGGCACGCAGGCGAGCTTCCTCGCCCTGTTCCGCGGCGATCACGAGAAGGTCCGGCAGCTCGATCAACTCGTCGCGAAGAAGATGGGCTTCGCCCGCGTCTTCCCCGTGACCGGCCAGACGTACTCGCGCAAAATCGACTCGCAAATCCTCGACGCCCTCGCCGGGCTGGGCCAGTCCGCGCACAAGTGGGGCAGCGACCTGCGCCTCCTCGCCCACCGGCAGGAGGTGGACGAACCCTTTGAATCCGGCCAGGTCGGGTCCAGCGCGATGGCGTACAAGCGGAACCCGATGCGGGCCGAACGCATGTGCTCGCTGTCGCGGTTCCTCATGGGCCTGCCGCCGATGGCGGCCCAAACGCAGGCGACGCAGTGGTTCGAGCGGACGCTCGACGACTCGGCCGCCCGGCGGCTCTACATCCCGCAGGCGTTCCTCGCCGCCGACGCGATCCTCCGCATCGCCATCAACGTCGCGAACGGGCTGATCGTGAACCGGCCGATCGTCGCGAAGAACGTCCGCGAGTACCTGCCGTACATGGCGACGGAGAACGTCATGATGGCCGCCGTCCGCGCCGGGGCCGACCGGCAGCACGCGCACGAGGTAGTGAAGAAGCACAGCCACGCCGTCACGGAACGGATCAAGCAAGGCCTCGGCGTTTCGACGGAGCTGTTCGACCTGCTGAAACAGGAACCGGCGTTCTCAAAGGTGGACTTCGACGCCGTCCTCGTGCCCCGGCATTTCGTCGGCCGCGCGCCGGAACAGGTCATCGAGTTCCTTGCACAAGAGGTGCAACCGATCCGAACCCGGTACGCGGGGAAACTCGGCCAGCGGACCGAACTCCACGTCTGAAAACCGATGCCCGACGCGAATCGTTCGCACTGTTGCCATTGCAAAACACGTAAGCGGCGTAATTTAGGCAAACATGAATTTATCCTCATTCGCACAACTTCGCCGGTAACGACTGTCGGTTTCTGAGCGGAAACGTGCGTCAAAAAACACTTCTGTCGGTTTTGGCGAATTTTTTGGTTGCTCACACGTCGCAAATGTCCAACAATGTCCGCTTCTGAGTCAGCGGTTGACTCGGTATCCCCACGTTTCGCCCAAACCAAGGAAGTCGCACCATGATGTTGACCACGCTCACAGTGCTCACGCTGTCCGGGCTGCTCGGGACGAACCTCGCGGTTCAACCGGCCTGGCAGAGTGACTATCGCACGGCACTGAAGATGGCGGCCGAACAACACAAACCGCTGGCGGTGTTCATCGGGAAGGGCAAGCCCGCCGACCTGAAGCTCACGGACGAAACCGCCAAAGTCCTGAAGGCGAACTACGTCGTCCTGGCGGTCAACACCGCCGACGCGAAGGGCCTGGCCCTCGCGCAAACGTTCGAGATGACCGAGGGGGTCGTCGTCAGCGACCGGACCGGCGAGAGGCAGGCCCTGCGGATCGTGGGCACCACGGCCCCGGCCGACCTGCCGCAGACGCTGGCCCGGCTGGCCGACCCTGCCCGCGTCCCGGTCACGACCGAGGTGCAAGGCCCGGCCGCCGTCGCGCCGGCCCCGGCCCCGAGCTTCGGCTCGCAGTACGTCCCGACCTACCTCCCGGCCGCGCCCGTGTGCCGGACCTGACGGTGACCGAAGCGTTGATCGGTCGATCAACACCGGTAAACCCTGGGCCGTTGCCCAGGGTTTCTTTGTTTACCGGACGTGGTATGCTGGTCGTATGGCCCTCGCGTTCGACCCCACGGAACTCGCCCGGTACGGCGGCCTCACGCTCGTCGCCCGCAACGTCGTCGAAGGGTTCCTCACGGGCATCCACCGCAGCCCGTTCAAAGGGTTCAGCATCGAGTTCGCCGAGCACCGGCAGTACTACCCCGGCGACGAGATTCGCCACCTCGACTGGCGGCTGCTGGCCAAAACCGACCGGTACTACATCAAGGAGTACGAGGAAGAGACGAACCTCAAGGGCTACCTCGTCGTCGATGCCAGCGGCAGCATGGGGTACAAGGGGAAGCAGAAACTCAGCAAGTTCCAGTACGCGCAGCAGGTGGCCGCGTCGATGGCGTACCTCATGCTCGCGCAGCTGGACGCCGTCGGCCTCGTGACGCACGACACGAAGGTGACCGGCATCGTCCCGCCGAAGACCAGCTCGAAGCACCTGCTGAACCTGCTCCGCACGCTGGAGAACGTCGTCCCCGGCGGGGAGACGGACCTCGCCCCGATCTGGCACAACCTCGCCGGGCAGCACCTCAAGCGCCGCGGCATGGTCATCCTGCTCTCGGACTGCTTCGACCAGGTGGACAACCTCTCCCGCGCGCTCCAGCACCTCCGGTACAAGGGGCACGACGTACTCCTGTTCCACATCCTCGCGCCGGAGGAGCTGGAGTTCCCGTTCAAGAACCCGACGAAGTTCCGCAACCTCGAAGTGAAGGGCCAGGAGATCACGACCGACGCCCGGCGGTTGCGGGAGGAGTACCTGAAGAACTTCGACGCCTACCGGCAGAACCTGAAGCGGAAGTGCGACGACCTGCAGGTCGATTACACGATGCTCCGCACCGACGACCCGATCGACCGCGCGCTGGGCGCGTACCTGGCCCGGCGGAACCTGAAGTAACCCCGCAACACCATGTTCAGCCTCCTGAATGCCGCACTGCTGGCCGGGTTCCTCGGGGTCGCGATCCCGCCGATCGTTCACATCTTCAGCCGCAAGAAGTTCGACGAGGTCGATTGGGCCGCGATGCAGTTCCTGCAGGTCAGCAAGAAGACGCGGCGGAAGGTGTTCATCGAGCACTTCCTGCTCATGCTCATCCGCATGGTCGTCGTCGGCCTCGTCGTGCTGGCCCTCTGCGCGCCGACCGTGACGAGCACGTTCTTCAACCGGTTCGGCTCCGCCGGGACCGGCGAGCGGGATGTCGTCATCCTCATCGACGGCTCCGCGAGCATGGCGTACAAGCACAACGGCACCACGGCCGACGCCGCCGCGAAGGAGCTGGCCGGGAAGGTCATCGACTCGCTCCGCAGCGGCGACCGCGTGGCTGTCTTCCAAGCGAAGCAGACGCTCGTGCCGCTGCTCGGCAACCTCTCCGCCGACCACCAGCAGGCCCGCAACTCGCTCGAACTGCTCACCCCGCCCCGCGGCGGGATCGACTGGCCGGCGTGCGTCCAGGCCGCGTGGGTCTTCTTGGAGAACGGCCGCAAGGACCGGGAGGTCGTCGTCATTCACGACAACCAGCGGTATAGCTGGGCGGACGAGAACACGCTCTCGAAGTGGGACCTGCTCAGCACCGCCGGCCGGAAGCCGGGGCAGGACGGCGACCCGCGGGTTTGGGTCATGAACGCCGCCCCGGACCGCCCGGCCGACCCGCTGAACACCGCCCTCGACCCGATCCTCGCGGCCCGCGGTGTCGCCGCGGCCGGCCGGGAGGTGAAGTTCAAGTCCGCGATCAAGTTCCACGGCGGCGGCGAGAAGAAGGCCCCCGGCAAGGTGAAGCTCGAGATCGACGGCCGCGCCGCCAGCGACCTGACGCCGACCGGCTCGCCGAGCGACGGCGTCATGCCGATCCAATTCGCGCACAAGTTCACGCCCGGCTCGCACCTGATCACGCTGCAAATGGACCCCGACGACCTGCCCGGCGACAACCGCCAGGACTTCGCGCTGGAGGTGCTGCCGAGCATCCCGGTCCTCGTGATCGACGGCGACTCGCGGGCCGACTCGAAGTACCGCGGGGCCGAGTTCCTCCGCGACGCGCTCGCCCCGGCGAAGGACGCGACGCCCGGCTTCCTCGTCCGCGTCGCGACGATGGCCGAGTTCAACTCGAGCCTGCTCTACGCGGACGTGAAGGGCGCGGGCACGCCGCCCCGCGCCGTCGTCCTGTCGAACGTGACGATCCTCAACAAGCAGCAGAACGAGGCGATTGAAAAGTACCTCGCCGACGGCGGCGCGGTGCTGGTGACGCTCGGCGACCGGTGCGACGCGGCCGGGTGGAACCGCGTCTCGTTCCGCGGCGGCCAGGGGTGGCTGCCGGCCCGCCTCGTGGACATCGTCGGCGACGACGGCCCGCGGGCGAAGCTCGACGACGCCCCGCGGCCGCAGCCGGCCGGGTTCACGCATCCGGCGATGGAGGTCTTCAAGGAGCCGCTGCCCGGCGGCCTGCACACGGCCTACTTCCCGAAGCGGTGGAAGGTCGATCCGCTGGCCGGGGCGAACGGCGCGACCGGGACGGCCATCGCGACGCTGACGAACGGCGACCCGTTCCTGATCGAGCGCGGCGTCGGCCGCGGCCGGGCACTGATGTGCGTGGTCCCGCTAGACAACTCGTGGCGGACGAATTTTCACACCCTGCCCGATTTCGTCCGCTTCTCCCACGAGATGAGCTACTACCTCGCCGGGGCGAAGGCGGCGGAGAGAAACCTGTCTCCTGGGCAGCCGATCGTCTTCGACCCGCGGACGAACGAGCCGCCGGCCGGCGTGACGGTCACGGTCCCGGACGGCCCGGCGAAGGTGATTCAGCCGAAGACGTGGCCGGTGGTGTTCGACGCGACCCGCGACCCCGGCGCGTACAAGGTCACGACCGTCGGGGGGCGGTCGTACTACTACGCGGTGCGGTCCGACCCGCAGGAGTCGGTGCTGGTCCCCTGTGCAGACGATGACAAGAAGCGCGTCGCGGAGGCGGTCCCGACGTTGACGTACATCACGTCGCCGGACGAGATTGAGGCGAAACGTGGCGAAGGCCCGCAGACCCGCGAAATCTGGTGGCTGTTGCTGATCCTGGTGCTGGCACTGCTGGCGGGGGAGGTGTTCTACACCCGAAACCTCTCGCGCCGCGGCAACCCGCTGGAATGAAACTTGCCCTTTACATCCTTTTCACAGTTACACGTGAGGAAAATCTAATATCATTGGGTGAGTGGACTTTCCTCTGGTGCCACACGTTTTCATTCTTTCGGAGGTACTCTTTTCATGCGTCGAACCCCGCTACGTTCGGCCTTCACGCTCATCGAACTGCTGGTGGTGATCGCGATCATCGCGATTCTGATCGGCCTGCTCCTGCCCGCCGTCCAGAAGGTCCGCGAGGCCGCCGCCCGCGCCAAGTGCAGCAACAACTTGAAGCAACTCGGCCTCGCGGCCCACAACTACGAGAGTACGAACGGCTACCTGCCGCCACGGCAGCACACGGTCGTACTGCCGCACCCGACCACGGGGGTGCCGACGACGTACACGTCCGGGGCCACCCCGCTGGTCATTATGCTCGCGTACGTCGAGCAAGCGAACAAGTACAATCAGTACGACTTGAACTACAACGTGAACAGCGACGCGGCGATCCATCCGATGTTCCCGACGAAGACCGGGGCAAATGCCAACGCGCGGGCTCAAGACATACCGATCTACCTGTGCCCGTCGGACCCCTCGACGATGTTTACGTTCACGAACGCCGGCCGAACGAACTACTTCGGAAGCATCGGCGGGAACTCGAACGTGGCGAACACCGGGGCGGACGGCGGCGTCTTCTCGATGCCGACGCCGTCCGGCCAGATCATGAAGGGCTTCCCGGTCATCAACATCATGGACGGGTCGAGCAACACGGTCATGTTCGCCGAGGTCATGCGGTCCCGCGAGACGAACTCGGCCACCGGGTCCGGAATCCGGGACAACATCACGGTCATCATCGACAGCGGCGACGGCGGCTGGAACTCGACGGACGGCACGACGATCCCGCCGTGCATGACCGGCAGCCCCTGGAGCACGTCGATCAAGTACGTCGGCCAGCAGTATTACCGGAACCTGCCGTCGAACTACCTGTTCACCCACACGTTGCCGATCAACTGGAACAAGCAAGTAACGGGCGGCGGCGTGCAGAAGTACAGCTGCGGTAACAACGGGTTCGGCCAGATGCACATCTCGGCCAGCAGTTACCACACCGGCGGCATCAACGCCGTCATGGGCGACGGGTCCGTTCGATTCTTCAGTGAAAACACGCCGATCGCCACCTGGCGGGCACTCGGCACGCGGATGGGCGGTGAACCCAACACCTCGAACTAATTCACGCCCAGGGCACGGGGGTGCGAACGTGATTCGCACCCCCGTTTTCATTTTCACCACGTACTGAGAGACACCGATGCGTCACCTCGTCGCGTTAGCATTCCCCCTCCTTGCCCTCACCCTCGGGTGCTCCTCCTCGAATACCGGCAGCAGCGGCGAGGGGACGGTGGGCGGGCGGGCAGACGAACTTCGGGAAGTCGCCCAGATCGTATCCGCACACACCAGCAAGGGTCGGAAGGCGGCCCCCACGGCCGCGCAGTTGGCCGAGTACGAGCAGTTGTTCCCGATCGGTGTGAAGGCTCTGCGGTCCGGTGAGGTCGATGCCATTTGGAACGCCAAACCGGCGGCCGAGGAAGACGTGGCCAAGGGGACGGCCGGGAAGGCTGTCGTCGCGTTCGAGAAGAAGGCCGCCACCGAGGGCGGGCAAGTGCTGCTCCAGAACGGCGATGTCAAGACGATGACGGCCGACGAGTTCAAGGCCGCGAAGCAGTAGGTGTATCCTTAGACCCAAATCGACCCCGTGCCCGTGACCCCGCTCACGGGCACGCTCATTTCCAGAAGGCAGTAGAGCAATGATCCGGGCCGCGTTCGTCTTGTTTGCTTTCGTCGGCCCCCTGCGAGCCGACGACTGGCTGGTGCCCGCGGCCCTGAAGCCCGGCGACAGGATCGCGTTCGTCGCCCCGGCCGGCCCGGCCGACCCGGAACGGGTCGCGAAGGCGAAGCAGCGGATTGAGAAGTTGGGATTCGAAGTGTCGCTGCCCCCGGCGCTGACGGCCCGCAGGGACCGCTACCTCGCCGGATCGGACGACGACCGAGCCGCCGAGTTCAACGCCGCGATCAAGGACACGAGCGTCAAAGCGGTCTTCGCGATCAAGGGCGGGTACGGGCTGACGCGCGTCCTCGACAAGCTCGACTACGCGGCCGTCCGCGCCAACCCGAAGATCATCTGCGGCTACTCGGACCTGACGGCCTTGCACCTAGCCGTTTTCAAGAAGTGCAAGCTCGTCACGTTCCATTCGCCGATGCCGCAGTCGAACCTGTGGCGGGACGGCGGCGGGTTCGACTACTCGAACGACCTGTTCTGGACGACGCTGCGGGCCGAGAAGAGTCCGTTCGCGAAGCTGCCGTTCGTCGTGCCGATGCCGGACAACCGGCCGAAGCTGACGGCGCTGGTGAAGGGCAAAGCCCGAGGCCGGCTCGTCGGCGGCAACCTCTCGCTCGTCGCCGCGACGGTCGGCACGCCGTACCAGATCGAAGCGGCCGGCAACATCCTCCTGTTGGAAGACACCGGCGAGAAGGGCTACCGCGTGGACCGGATGCTCTCGCAGTTGAAGCTGGCCGGGCTGCTCGATCAGTTCGCCGGTGTCCTCCTCGGCACGTTCGACGGAACGGACGAGAAGGAACTCGAAGCGTTGCAGAAAGAGTACTTCGGCACGCTCAAGGTTCCCGTCCTCGCGAACTTCCCCGTAGGCCACACGCCGTTCAACGCGACGCTCCCGCACGGCGGGATGATCGAACTCGACGCGGACGCGGGCACGGTGCGGATCGTCGAATCGCCCGTCACGTTGAAATGACCGTTCCCTTCGACGAGCCTCGTAGGAAATCGTTTGCTGTACAGCACATCCGATGTAGATCGCGCGAAGAAGTAAGTCGTTTGTGAACGCGCGGCGAAGATCGCGTGAATAGACCGCGACGCCCCTCTCGTCTCTCCTCGGCCTCTCATTCAATGAAGCAGACAGGATGGCACCCGCCGTCCTTTTTTTGTTCGCCCGCGGAGGTGAGAGTGGTGCGTAAGTCCCGGCGTGCATTTACCCTGATCGAGCTGCTGGTCGTCATCGCGATCATCGCGATCCTGATCGGCCTGTTGTTGCCCGCGGTTCAGAAGGTCCGTGAAGCCGCCGCCCGTGCGTCCTGCCAGAACAACCTGAAGCAGATCGGCCTGGCGTTCCACAACTACCACGACTCGCAGGGGCAGTTCCCGAACGCCGGGTCCGACGGGCCGACCGGCGGGACGCCGCCGAGCACCGCCCCGTGCTGCAACGCCGGCACGTACCGGCCGGGGTGGACGTGGCTGTTCCACATCACCCCCTACGTCGAGCAAGACAACGTTTATCGCAACCCGACCGATTCGGAAGTGGCTGCGGTGGCGATCAAGACGTACTACTGCCCGGCCCGGCGGAACCCGCTGACGTACGGCGGCGGCCTCGGCACGGGCCGGTCGGACTACGCCGGCAACGGCGGCCGGACGTTCAACGACGAGGGCCGAGAGGGGATGCTCCGGCGGCAGTGGAAGTTCGAGCCGAGTTTCACCGCGAAGCCGGCCGGCGCGCCGATCGAGCAGAAGCTGACGATGCCCGGCGTGAGCGACGGGCTGTCGAACACCGTCATGGTCGCGGAGAAGCAGTGCCACCCGTCCGTGCTGGGGACGGCCGGCGGGGACAACGAGGCGTGGCACAACTCCGGGTGGGACCAGGACCACGTCCGGTTCGGGGACGCGCTCCCGGAGCCGGACGGCAACCACCCGCGGGCCGGCCAGCCGACGCACTGGTCGGTCCGGTTCGGCGGGTCGCATTCCGGCGTGTTCGTCGCCGCGATGGGCGACGGGTCCGTCCGCAACTTGCGGTACGGCATCGACGCCGACAACTGGATGCGGCTCTGCCTCGTGACCGACGGCGAAGTCATCACGACCGACTACTAACCCCCCGCCGCCCTCGGACCGCCGCCCCTCGTGGGCGGCCTTCCCCCATTCCCTAGAGGCTGTTTCATAACAGCTTATTGAGTGTGATGAAGGCCATGGCGAGT